>JBDTEI010000597.1:0-10478 GCA_039922675.1 Microcoleus sp. | reverse complement strand
ATTAAATGCCGATCGCCATCTCGACTGATTAACCCCTGCTGCTGCAATTTTCCCAACATTCGCGTTACTGTTACCCGAGTCGTGCAAATAGCATTAGCAATATCTTGATGTGTCAAGCGGATGCTCAAACGAGTTCCCTCAACCACAGGCTGACCGAAATCCTGTTGCAATAATAGCAGAAGTTGATACAAACGGTCATCTACTCGGCGCTGTCCGGCGATCGCCAAAATTGATTCCATTTGCCGCAGCCGCCGTACCATTTGAGGCAGCAACTCGTGACCCAATTGAGGAGAAGCTTCGATTTCCACCATAGAATACCACATCAAATAAACATCAGATGTCGCCGTAGCTCGGTAAGTCTGCAAATTAGTCAACCACAAACCGAAGCACATCGAAGGCCCAACCCAACCCAAAAGTCCTTCTTCCCCGGTGGGATAAAGCGTGCTCAGTTTTGCTAAACCTTGACAAACGCGCCAAAGGCCTTGTGGCATTAAAGGAATGGTTTCCCCCTTGGCATAAAAATGCAAGTTTCGATTCGCTCCCGTGTTATGCTGGACTTCCGCTAAAAGTGCTTTGGATGTTGGTGGCATATCCGTTATTTCCAGCTAAAAAACATTGGTCTGAGACCTACGCCTCATACTCTAGCCTACCAAGGTAAAGGTTTGGTGATCTTCAGGTTAGCGGCAAGATAAGCTTTAGTTATTAGTCATTAGTTGTTAGTTGTTAGTCATGAGTTGTTAGTTGTTATGCCAAACTTGAAAAAAATTGCTAACTAAATGTATATTTACCGCTATCTGTGTAGTCGGGAAACGGCACTGTAGTTTCCTCGGTAAGTGCGACCTAAAAAATGGTATAAGCTTGAGAACTGGAGCCAATCTTTTAAATTGGTATTGGTAGTTGGGAGTTAATTGTTAGTAGTTATAACCTCACTGAACACAGGCTGTATGGGGCAAAATAAATTCAATCCTTATTCTGGGTTTTTCAAATAAATATTTATTTTATGACTCAGACCAAAAAAGTGGTTTTATACGCTAGTTATATGGCTCTCGGTGCGCAGTGCAAACCTGGTGTATAGAGATTAGACAGACCTCTTGCAAAAATCCAAAAATACTCTGAAACCATCTGCGTCAATCGGTGTTGCATCTGCCCGATATCTGCGGCTGCTCTATGACTCGAAGATTTCTGCAAGAGGTCTATTATGCGTCCAGGACTGTATTTTAAATAATCGATCGCACTATTTATTCACAAAACCTCGATTGATCGAGGTTTGAGCGAAAAAATAGGGGAGTGGAGAAGCTCGATCGCACTTCACCCCAGTCGAGTTAACTACTGCTATCTCCTGCGACAACCTTCTAAAATAGTTTAAGGAAGTATCAAAACGCAAAAGTCAGGTTTTTCATGGCCGATCAATTAATTCGCGCTACAGCGGCAGACGGCGGAATTCGCGCTGTAGCCGTCATTACCACTCGCCTCGCCGAAGAAGCAAGACAGCGACATCAGCTCTCCTACGTCGCTACAGCCGCCCTGGGCCGCACGATGTCAGCGGGGCTGTTACTCGCTTCCAGCATGAAGCGACCGGAATCGAGAGTCAATATTCGCATCAAAGGAGACGGGCCCCTAGGCGGACTTATGGTTGATGCGGGACTTGACGGCACGGTTCGAGGTTATGTAAGCAATCCCGCAGTGGAATTGCCGCCCAATCCTAAAGGCAAACTTGATGTCGGCGGGGCCATCGGTGACGGCTATTTGTACGTGGTGCGGGACGCTGGATACGGTTTCCCTTACTCAAGTACGGTAGAATTGGTTTCCGGCGAAATTGGGGACGATCTGACTCACTATTTGGCAACCTCGGAACAGACGCCTTCGGCTCTGGTTTTGGGGGTGTTTGTGGGGGCGGCGGGGGTGCAAGCTTCTGGGGGCGTGCTGTTGCAGGTGCTGCCGAAGGCGGCAACGGATGAAGAATTGGTGCAAACTCTAGAATCTAGGGTGGCTGCACTGTCGGGCTTTACGCCGCTGTTGCGATCAGGCAAAACGCTGCATCAGATTCTGGAAGAGTTACTGGGTGATATGGGCCTGGAAATTTTTCCGGAAACTCAGATGGTGCGCTTTCACTGCGGCTGTTCGTTCGATCGAGTTTTGGGAGCACTGAAAATGTTGGGCGAGGCGGAACTCCAAGACATGATCGAAAAAGATGGCGGGGCTGAGGCTACTTGCCATTTCTGCAACGAGGTTTACAAGGCTAACAGCGACGAACTGGCTGAACTGATCGGGGATTTGCGATCGAACTCCGGTTCTTGAGACGATAATGTGTAGTTGGCAATATCAGTGCGAGTTGGGGCCCCGGCCTTGACCAATTGCCAATTACCTATTATCAATTACCTAATCACAAAATTTGGATTTGGGCGGCGCGGGCGATCGGCTCTTGCAGTGTTCCGCCTGCGGGAGTATGTCAAAGTGATGGATACATTCTATAGAGCAGTAGATAACAGCGATCGCAGTTTTGAAATAACTAAAACTAGCTGGTTGCTGTTTGTGGTGAGCGGAGATTTATGAGTCAAGATCGCAAAACACCAGGCCGTTGGTCTGCATCAGAATCCTTTGAGCCAAAAAAGGATACTTCATCGCTAGTGCCACTTCCAGCCAGGAAAAACCGCGCTGAGCGACTTAAAGAGATCCGAGATCTGGTTACTTCGGGAAAACTGCCGGGAGGGCATCTGGAACAGCCACCGAAAGAGTCTGGGGGAAACTCGCAGCCGCGGGAACATAATCCTTGGTGGCGGAGCTGGTCGAATAAGTGGCAGTTTTGGCTGGCGGTGAGTTTGCTGATGTCGGTAGGTATGGCGTGTGTGGCAATTTCGTCTTTGCTCAACCTGACCTCGCAGTCGAATTGTGCGAAGATTTTTTGGCCGACGGCTTCTGCTAACGATCGCTTTTTTTGCGCTCAAGAAGCAGCTAGCAAGCGGACGGCGGATGATTTGCTCCACGCGATCGAATTAGTGAATGCTTTGCCGCCAGACCACCCGCTGCGGCCGAGAATTAACGCTCAGATCGAGCTCTGGTCGCAGGATATTCTCAGCTTGGGAAATTCTAGTTTCCAGGAAGGAAAGCTGGAGGAGGGGATCGCGATCGCTCGCAAGGTTCCTCAAGATGTGCCTGCTTACGCGACGGTGCAAAAGCAGATTGAAAAGTGGCAGTCTACATGGAACGATGCAGAGAAAATTTACCGCACGGCCGAAGACCACTTGCGTCAGGAAGAGTGGTCGCTGGCTTTCCGCGAAGCTACTCTGCTGTTGGATTCGGGAAATACTTTCTGGGAATCGACTAAGTATGAGGAACTCACTAAGGTAATTCAGGCGACCAAGGCTGACGGCAATAAGTTGGTAAAAGCCAGGAATACAGCCTCGGAGGGAGGGCTCGACAATCTGGTGACGGGGATTAAGTTGGCTCAGGGAATTGAGCAAAAGAGTTATTTGTATCAAGCTGCCAATAAGCTGATCGCGGAATTTAGCAAGAAAATTATGGGTATCGCCCAAAAACGCTTGCAAGCAGGCGATTGGCAGCAGGCTATCTCGATATCTAGCAAGATTCCGGAGTCGGCAAATTTAAAGGAACAACTTCAGGATTTTAACGACTTGGCTCAGGCTACTGCTCAGGCTATGACTGGCTCTGTTGAGGGTTTGTCTAAGGCGATCGAGATGGCTCAAAAGTTGAAGGATAACCGCCCTCTGTACAAACAAGCTCAGGATTCAGCCGGCCGCTGGCAGCAAGAAATGGCTGATGTGAAAACTTTGGATTTGGCAAGCAGAATAGCTGCGCCAGGAGGGGTAAATGATTTGAGGGCTGCGATTGCCCAATTGCAAACAGTCCCCCAATCAAATCCTCGCTCTCTTGAAGCTCGCAGTCAAATTAGTCGCTTGAGCCGTCAAATCGAGCTGATCGAAGACAGTCCGTACCTGCAAAAAGCTAACGATTTGGCGAGTACGGGCGATCCAAATTCCCTGGAGGCCGCCGTTGCTCAAGCGTCTCGGATCGGTCAAGGTAGGGCGCTTTACAGGGAAGCTCAGGGCAAAATTCAAGCTTGGATCGAGAGAAGACAGCGGCTTCAAGACCAGCCGTTTTTGGATAGAGCTCAGCAACTAGCGGCTAGGGGTAATTTGACTGAGGCAATTGAAATGGCGCGCCGGATTCGATCGGGAAGGGTGCTTTATGAGCAAGCTCGATCGAACATTCGGACTTGGGAAGCTCAATTTCAGGGCGAGCAAGGTTTGCAGAACGCCCGTCAAGCGGCTCAATCAGGAACTGCTGACGCTTTGCAAACAGCAATTTCTCTGGCAAGTCAGGTACCGCAATCGAGTTCCCTCTCCTCGCAGGCGAGTGAGGCGATTGAGGAGTGGAGCCAGCGGATTTTGGCGATGGGCGTGGAACAGTCGTCGTCGGATCTGGCTGGGGCGATCGCGACTTTGAAGAAAATTCCCTCGGGTTCTCGGGCTTTTGAGCAAGCTCGATCGCAAATCCAAATTTGGGAGCAGTCGCTGAATCCTCCGGCTGCTGAGTCACCGGCTCCGGCTTCCGAGCCGCCGGCTCCGGCTCCCGATCCGCCGGAAACCGAGCCTCCGAGCAAGTCTCCGAGACGTTAGGTTATACCATTTTCGATGGTCGAGTTTGGATTTAGGATTGTTGTATTAGACCTCTTGCAGAAATCTTCGAGTCATAGAGCAACCGCAGATATCGAGCAGATGCAACACCGATTGACGCAGATGGTTTCAGGGTATTTTCGGATTTTTGCAAGAGGTCTATTGAAGTTTGCCGTAGGGTGTGTCGCCCCAGACAATCTTCAAGAAATACCTACAATCTAATAGCAACGCACCTGGGAAATTCAAGGGCCAGGAAGGAGACAAACCAACATTTTTTATAAATGGTATAAAAATGATGCAACAGTATTTCCCCAGTGCGTCGCCGTTAGATTGTCGATTGAATATAGAAATTTTTTATCGCGACACACCCTACAAATATTTCTTCCCTCTTCCCTCTTCCCTCTTCCTTCTTCCCTCTTCCCTCTTCCTTCAATTAAACATCCGCTGGATTGAGGTGCATCATTGCCCAAGTCGTGTAAGTGCCGATCGGACTCCAGAGTATGTAAGGCAGTAATAACAAGGTAGCTGATTCAGAAACTTGCAACACGCTCAAAGCTAGTATTACGCTTAAAATAGCGCCCGTTCCGCCGATGATTGTCCCGACTTTTAGACTCTTAAGTTTGCACATCACCGAGGTGTAAGATATGGTTACTATTTCTAAAAGCAGGTACAAGCCCATTCTCAGCCAAGTCTCCTGAGTTCCCGGTTGTTTTTCCCAAACAATCACCGCTGACCAAGCTGCACAAATAAAAATTACTGTCCAAATTATGGGAATTGCTTTCTCAAATACTAGCCATCTCGGACGCTGCAAGCGGTTGAACCACTTAATGTCACTGGGCGAGAGCAAGTTAGCTGCGAGTGCTACTACAAAGGCGACACCTCCGATTACCATCCAGGATTTAATCATTTCTCTACCTTTGGTTAGATTGACGGCTCCGATCAAATATCTATCTTAGGTAATTCCAGCGCCAAACACATCTCTCTCCAGTCTTAAATTGATAATTTAAAGTAAATTAAACGGGTTAAAAACGGCAAATTTATTACCTTCGCCCTGCCGGGACAGATAACCTAATTATATAGGTGCGCAGCGCGCACCTTACCTCTATAAGCAGCAATTAGCCTAGCAACTTTGGAGGCTAGCCAAGTCGGTGATGGTGTTCTAATTCTAAACTAGAGTCATCATCTTTTTTGGGAACCAGAAGCGTATTTTCGCTGCTAGGTTGCAAAACGGCTTTAATTACTTGGAGAAAACGGTTGGGTTTTTTCGTTTGACCGTTGAGAGTGCGACGCTCTTTCACTTTTTGAGAAAGGTGTCGCATCACAGATAAATCGAGTTCATCGATGAAATGGTCTGCTATACGTTCTCCCATTAAATCAATAGCTTCAGAATACTGATCTGTCAGTGTTTCTATGGCATCATATGCTTCGTCCGCAACTTGACTTGCTACTGTTTTATTTTGGTCGCCTGATGTCTGGGAATTGCTGCGGCGCCGGTCTAAAAGACTTTGATACTCCGCAATGCTCATACCCAAATTGTAAAGGTGGTGGTGAGCGTGATCCATCAAATCTACTTCACTGGGATAAAAGAAACCGCGAGTGCTGTTGATAGCGTGCAGTTTTGCCCAACGCCGCAGAATTGTCTCATCTTGCAGTTGGTATCGCTCCAACATTTGAGCTGTATTTAGCTCTACTTCTGGCGTAACTTTGAAATCGCTCATCGGTAAATCCTCGCTGGTGAATAGATGAATAAACTTGAAAATTAGAATCAGTGGTTTGGGCGCAGTCTGAAAATGACGATAAATCCTTTGACGGCATTCACGGAAGTCTTGCGGGCATTTGCTAGCCGTCGATCGAGTCAGAGGATTTCAGGGTAGCGTACTTTTGGGCTTGGTCTCGATCGCATCCGGGAGCAACTGCACAGGGTTAATAATATAGCTGATTTCCTGTTTTAACAACCGTTAAAAATAGTAAACTTTGCTTTTTTGGCTTGAATTATTAGTAATTTTGAGTTATAATACTCACTGTTACCGTGCAATTAGTAATTTTAGTAGTTGCAAACGAGATTCTTAGTATGCCTGTATACGATTATTTTTGTTCCAGCAACAACCAGCAGTTAGAAGTTTCGCACAGTATGAACCTGGAAGTTTCGACTTGGGGTCAACTGTGCGAGTTGGCTAAGTGCGAACCCGGAGACACTCCCGCAGATGCTCCGGTACGCCGAATGCTCAGCGCTCCGAGGTTGATGAAGCCAACATCCGACACTGATTATAAAAATTCGGGTTTCAGCAAGTACGTGAAGCGGGATGAAGGAGTTTATGAAAATGTCACGGCGAAAGATGGTGAAAGCCGTATTGTCAATCGAGATGGTAAGCCTATTTAAGGGTGAGAATCCCGACTCATCCAGTTCGTAGTCAGGGCTTGAGTCCTTGCTTGATTTTTAAGTTAATCGGGACTAAAGTCCTTGCTACAAGCCTGTTAGATCGTGACTAATTAAACGCCGATCATATTATTTACCAAACCAATCACTCATTTTCTGCTGTGCTTTTTCTTTAGTCTTAGCATCAATATATACTGAAACAGTCGCGATCGCCGCCAGCAATACTCCCAAATCGTCGGTAAATCCGATGCCGACTAATATATCGGGAATGGCATCGACAGGAGATATAAAATATGTCAAAGCTCCCACAACCACCGTCTTAGCCCAAGCCGGTACGTTGGGATTTTGAGCAGTGTAATAAAGCGTCAAAGCTTTTTCAACTACTTCTCGCCCAGCGGTTAAAGCAAATTTTTGAAGCTTAGCCCAAAAACTTTCATCGGAATAGTCTGTTTGCGGATTGCTGAGGTTTGTTGTGGTTGTTTTTGGGTCAATTAAATCGAGAGGAATGCCCTTGCTTTTGAGCTGGGAAACAGCAGTATTGAATGATGCTGATGCTTGTTGATTTTTCTGGGGCGCAGCCTCCCGTATTTGTTTCATGTCTGCGATGAATTCTTGCATGGCTTGAATTTGCAAGTCGGAAATCGCCAGCAGTTTTTTGGCGGATTGAATCGCCTCGCTTTCTGCAGGATGCAGTGTATTATTTGCCCAAGCAATGCTGATTAAAAAATACATGACTCCCAAACGCAGCGGTTCTTCTGACTGACTGATTGTTTGCAAACAGTCGCCCAGGGATGGGGGAGTTGCTGTGTAGGATTCAATTTTAGCCTTGGCTGAAGCGGAAAACTTGTCTAAATTTATGGTTTTAAACAGCAAATTTAGTTCGTCAATATCAACGGAACCGTCGGCTGCTGCGATCGCAAATAAAGAACCGTAAAAAGCTAAAAGTTCGGTTTCTGAGGATGTGGCAAAAATATCTTTCTCGGACATGATGCAACTGGGATCGCTCGTGACGATCTTGATCGTACCACAAACCTCACCTCGAATCATCGCAAAAACCGGTAATAATTTTAGTGGCTATGACAAAATGGAGAAGTTTTGATGAAAGTTGCGATTGTTGGCTGCGGCTATGTGGGTACTGCGACAGCGAGACATTTACGGGGTAAATCTGATTGTACCGTGACGGTGACAACGACTACGGCGAGCCGAGTTAGTGAATTGGAGGGTGTCGCCCAGCGGGTAGTTGTGCTTAAGGGAAATGATGCAGGGGCGATCGGCAGTTTACTGCAAGACCAAGATGCTGTTATGCTGTGCGTCGGTGCTCCAAATCCTCAAGCTTATCGGGAAAGTTACTTAGAGACTGCGACAACTTTGGTATCAGTTTTACAGCAAATCCCGACTGTCAAGCAGGTGATTTATACGGGTACTTATTCAGTGTATGGCGACTGTCAAGGTAAACTGGTAAATGAAGATTCGCCCGTCGCGCCAGCCAATCCCAACGGTGAAATTCTCGCCGAAACCGAACGAGTTTTATTAGCAGCATCGAGTCCCAATCTGCAAGTTTGCATTCTACGTTTGGGTGGCATTTACGGGCCAGGGCGAGAATTAGTTAAAATATTCAGAGGCTGGGCTGGGAGCACTCGTCCGGGTGCGGGGGAAGACGCGACAAATTGGGTGCATCGGGATGATATTGTTGGCGGATTAACCTTTGCTTTGGACAATCGATTGCAGGGGATTTATAATTTAGTTGGGGATGTGTCGCTATCTAGTCGCGAATTACTCGATCGCATTTTTGAAAGTAACAATCTACAGAAAGCTACTTGGGATACATCTGTGAGCAGCGTGCGGCCTTATAATGCGAAGGTATCGAATCAAAAGATTAAGGCGGCTGGCTATCAGTTTATCCATCCTGAAATTAGGGAGTTTTAATAGAAGATTGGGCGGTTGAAACCGCCGTCTTATCTAGAGAATATTATATTTTACTCTTAACCCAAGTCCTAAACGATTTCAGCAAAGCCATTTCCCCCATAGTTTGAGTTCGAGTAAAAAAACCAGCCATTTCCGCTACCGATACAAAGGGAAAAGCAATACTAAAGTCGCACTCAACATATTCTGTCTCTACCAACTGATAAAATTTCAAAACTCGGCCGTTATATAGCCAGAGCTCAGGGACGCGAAGTGCTGAGTAAATTGCCAACTTATTAATTGAACTGCTAGTAATGTCGATTTCAATTGCTAAATCAGGTGGGGGTGCAGTTTCTAAGTCTAGTTCTTCCCTGTCTCTGACTGCTGCTTCATGTTGGATATAATAGCAATTGTCAGGTTCTATGCCCTTTTTAGCTCGTTGTTGCTTGAGAGTCATTGAGCCAGCACTTTTGATTTCAATGTCGAGTTCTTCTGCTAAAATAAAAATGAAGCGGTCAGACTTAATCTTGGGATTTTCATGTTCGTATAAAGAACTCATAATTTCCAACATCCCGTTATCATAAGCTATGCGATAACCTCGGCGATCACCTATTTCTTTGAGCAACGTTTCAAAGGTTGACCAGCTAATATTTTCTAGCAGTGTTCTGTGTTCGGCTAAACTTGAAGTAGTAGCAATCATCTCAAAATCTCCTTGAGTTGAGCAAGCTATAGTTTTATTTTATCACGGGTAATGAGACTTCTGAAAGAGCCATCTTTTTTAACCGCAGATGAACGCGGATAGACGCGGATGAATAAAAAGGTGGGCAAATACCCACCCCAGAAATTTATCTTAGGAACGAAATTTTATTAAATTAAACATCTGCCACACTCCTCTCTCTCCAGAAGCTGAGGGGTAAAGAGAGGCAGAGCCTCCGGATCTGCATTACCAGGCTCTGCCTGGTAACGAGCCCAAAACCTACAGTATTTTGGCTGGTAGCTGACGAGGCATAATTTTAGTTAAGCAGACTTGATGATAAGATGATAATCTGATACAATTATTATTATTACTTTCAAAAAGGTACTAAATTCTCATGGTTAAGTTTCTGAGACAGGTTCTAGTTTTTAGTTTAGTCATTTTGTTGGCTTCCTCTTTGTTTATAACGTCTGCTGAAGCAGCAAACAGGACAGGAAGTCACCGAAAGGGTGGTTCAAACAGTCATGGGAAAGGAAGTCATTACGAAGGTGGACACTTTATTGAACAAGTTAGTAGTTCAATTACTACTAACTTAAATGGTTATCAGGTGAGTAATTAAGTTTGATTAAATTATTTGGGTGCAACAAGTAGGGTGGATGTACCACCCTACTTACTTTGGACATAAAAGCGACAAAAAGTGCTTTCGTCCGCGTAGTTCGGATTTCAATCGCCAACCAACTTACCTTATAATCTAACTGAAAAAGTCGATCGTCTCTTTCAGTGCCTTCACAAACACATCAATCTCCTCATAAGTATTGTAAAAATACAAACTCGCCCGTGCAGTAGATGAAATGTTCAAATAGCGGTGCAA
>JBDTEI010000596.1:0-2810 GCA_039922675.1 Microcoleus sp. | reverse complement strand
ACTGCCGTCTCCTCTATATCATTCCGGTATAACCGGAATTGATATAACTCGTAATGTACCAGTGAAGGAAATACTCCGTGAAATCTCTGCACCCAAAGCTTGACAAATTAATGACCGTACCAGTGTCCTAATAATAGACCATAAATTTCTGGCACTACTTCTCTTGGTCTTGGAGAACGAACATCAGTTTTTCGTTCTAACAGATTTACTTTGAATTGATCAATTCTATTTTCGACTTCCCACCGTTCATCATCTGATGCAGCTAGTAAGTTAGCCCGAAATTTTTGAATATCCAATAAACTTGTAATCAAACGATATCTAATTTCTGTTGTTGGGTCGTTTAAGTTTTCAATCCTGTACTCGATTACTCTAATTTGTATGGGTTTAAATTCTTTTTTTCGCTTATTTGGCTGGGGGATTAATAAAACTTAAGTAAGAACCATCTTCTTGTTGTGTTTCCTTGAGGAATTCAACTAATGACGGAATTCTGACTAAATAGTCACAACCCTTACTGAAAGTGGCTGACACCATTGCATAGGAATGCAAACGTCGCTCCCACATTAACAACATTTCTTTAGCAACTGAGCGCAATAATCTTAAGGCTCTTACTCTTTCTCCCATCTTATATGGACCTATTAAGGCATCAAATATTAAATGTGTGGAAAGCTTCTACTAAAATGACTAATCTAGATGAAAGGGAAAGCAGCTCTTGTACCTGGACGGCTACTTGGCAAAAAACTCTGGCTTTTTCATCACTATCCGGGATGTGAATCGCAGGTTCTATCTATCACTACAACTCTCAATTCATTGATCGAAGCTTCCACTGTTTCAGTCGTAGCCATTGGTTGTATGCAAACTGATGAAACAATTGTCTCATTACCGCTGATCCTGATTTTTTTCGGGTTTTAGTAATAGCTGACTTAGAGGAGATTTTCCAATATTTACCGCTTTTCAACCGAATTTCATGGTTGCTCATCAATGAGATTTTTTAGTAGATCCACTGAGTCTTTTGACCACAGGCTCATTGCTATTATTAGACATACTACCAGTTGTGATGGGAGCCTCGCGATGCCGTTTATATGAAAGCTTTTGTGCAAGAGGATAGAGGATAGCCGATCGCAATTTTCGTTAATGGAATCGCTATCTCTCTGGCTTTAAATATCTCGATATTTTTGAGCTTGGGAGATTATTATTATAATTTTTTGTACGGCACTATACTTGATTTACTTTTTTGTACATCATACCTAGTTTACCACTTGTTCCGTCTTAAGTAAACCGTATTGATTTATAAAAAGTCTGTTCCGTTCACTCTTGGTGATGTTGTAAAACTCAGAATTACAGAGGTAAGAAATTGCGTTGTCAAAAAATATGAGCGTCTAGAGCAGCACGATCGCGAGTAACGACCCACACCGATCGCCCCCGCCGCATCCATCCCACCAAAAGCGATCGCCCTTCACATCCCATAAGGCTAAACTAATCTAAGTTTTACCATAAAAATTTCTCCCCGTTCATGAACATCGCCTACCTAGTCAACCAATACCCCAAAGTCAGCCACAGCTTCGTCCGCAGAGAACTCCTAGCAGTCGAAACTTGCGGCCTGAAAGTCGGACGTTACTCCATCAGATCCTGCGAATCCGAACTCGTAGACGGCGCAGACAAACAAGAACAAGAACTGACCAAAGTAATCTTAGGAGTTGGCGTACAAGGCTTAGCGTTAGGTTTGCTCCGCACTGTCGCCACTAGACCAATTCGATTCCTCGAAGCTTTGCGCTTAATGTTCAAAGTGGGCTTACACTCAGAACGGGGGATTTTGCTGCATCTAGCTTATTTAGCAGAAGCTTGCATTCTGTTAAATTGGTTCGCAGAAGCCGGTACAACGCACGTTCACGCTCACTTCGGCACAAATTCTACAACAGTTGCAATGTTATGCCACGTCCTGGGCGGCCCGACTTACAGTTTCACCGTTCACGGCCCCGAAGAATTTGATAAAGCTACACTTCTTTCCTTAGATGAAAAAATTAAACGATCGACCTTTGTAGCAGCAGTCAGTTCCTTCGGCAAAAGTCAGCTCTTTCGCTGGTGCGATCGCACTTATTGGTCAAAAATCCACGTCATACACTGCGGCGTCGATGCAGCATTTTTAGTTCACCCGCACATCCCCATTCCGGCAGCACCCCGCTTAGTTTGCATTGGACGGCTGAGCGAACAAAAAGGTCATTTGCTACTGCTAGAAGCCGCCAGCAAGCTAGCAGTTGAAGGCTTGGAGTTTAAATTGGTATTTGTCGGAGACGGGCCGCTACGGGGTGAGATTGAACAGCAGATTGCACAACTCAGCCTGCAAAATTATATAGAAATTACCGGCTGGGCTAGTGGCGATCGAGTTCAGCAAGAAATTTTAGCTTCCCGCGCTATGGTATTGCCGAGTTTTGCCGAAGGTTTACCCGTCGTAATTATGGAAGCCCTCGCCCTCAATCGGCCCGTAATTAGCACCTATGTTGCTGGCATCCCGGAGCTCGTAGAACCCGGTGTTTGCGGTTGGTTAGTTCCTCCCGGTTCCGTAGAAGCATTAGCTGTTGCAATGCGCGCGGCATTGGAAGCACCTTTAGAAAAGCTAGAAGAAATGGGGAAAATAGGGGCAGAACGGGTTGCCAAACAACATAATGTTGATATAGAAGCAAAGAAATTAGTGGCTCTGTTTCAAGGATCTATTGAACCATCATCATAAAATAAAAAGACCGGGCGGTTGAAACCGCGTCGATACAAACGAAACCCGGATGGTGCGCGGGTTGAAGACCAGGCGGTTAAAACCG
>JBDTEI010000595.1:0-2791 GCA_039922675.1 Microcoleus sp. | reverse complement strand
CTGATTGTCGCCAAAAGGGAGGAACTGGTTTGGGGCTGGCTATTTGTCGCAGTATCGTGCAGCAGCACGGGGGCCGGATTTGGGTGGAGAGCGTTTTGGGGGAGGGCAGCACTTTTTTCTTAAGTCTGCCAGTTATTCGGGAGGGAGAAAGTTAACGGAAGGCACTTATGTGTTCGGCAGATGATATTCGCCATTACGTAGATTGGATTTGCAATTTGTGATGAAAAAATATCCTATGGCAACATTTTTATTCGATCCGGGAGGCAGAAACCAGGCTTTTTTACCAAAATACTTGGTTGCAGCCAGCAGAAACGCTAAAAAAAACGGGTTTCGAGGAGTCGCGAGTGCGTCCGAAACTGTGATTTTTGCCCAAGAGGATCGATTGTTTCTCTCGCGAGGATAACTAAAGCTTTCCTTCTTCGTTCTTCCTTCTTCTATACAGTTTGGTAAATTTACTGTAAAGTCCGATCTGGTAAAACAGTTTGCTTTACAAAACATTCACATTTCACCTTTAGTCTGTGATCAGTTCTGATTCTTAAAAAAGATGTTAATTTTCACTGCCAAGCGCATCTTGGTTATTGACGATGCGGAAGATATTCGGGAAGTGGCTCAAGTCAGTCTTGAGGTGGTGGGGGGCTGGGAAGTCCTGACTGCAAGTTCTGGCCGCGAGGGTGTGGCTAAGGCTCTTGCCGAACAGCCTGATGCTATTCTCTTGGACGTGATGATGCCCGACCAAGACGGGCCTACTACTTTTAAACAGTTACAAGCTAATCAGGCTACGCAGCACATTCCGGTAATTTTATTGACGGCTAAGGCTCTTGCTAACGACAGGCGGATGTTCGCGGATTTGGGGGTGGTGAGTGTGATTGCTAAGCCTTTTGAACCGATGTCTTTGGCTGCTCAGGTGGCTGAAGCTTTGGGCTGGGAGGAAGCATCGGTCGATTGTGCGCATTGAACTCTGTAACCAAAGAAAACAAATTATTCCTGCTCGGTTTTTATGCTGAATCTAATCGGGCAGGATGATATTTTCTTTTGTAACAACTTGCTGATCTTCATAAGTTCTTCAGGTTTAAGTTGTAATTTAAGCATATCGTCAGGGATCAATCCTGACTGTTGGCCGAAACCTTGGGAGAAGACGACTATGCCCTCAGCTTACATTTTGCTACTGATAGTTTCTCTGGCGGCAGTCTGGATTTACTGGCAAACCTCTCAAGATATTTTTGTTCTGGTGGCTTTGGCCGGACTGGGTTGTTTTATTTGGGGTTTTTCTTGGGCCCCTTGGAGCGTTCAGCTTCTGATTGTGGTGTTGCTGTTGGGCCTCGAAAAGTGTTACTTGCCAAACGCTCAAAGTTTGGAGTAATAAAGAGCTTTTTTATTTTTTCTGGAGTATAAATGCAGCGGCATTCATCAATCTCTGTAATCAATTGGTTTATCGATCCATTTCTTAAAGAAGGTTTAAAATATCATGAATAGTTGCCCTTGTTGCTCCTCTCAATTGTTACGCCACGCTCGCCACAATCGCGTTTATTGGTTCTGCTCGCGCTGCTGGCAGGAAATGCCGGATCTGTCGGAGATGATTTTAGGTAAAAGCCAGCGGACTCAGAAACGGGACGGTTTAGTCAAGCTTGCTGCTTTGACTCCTAAATTGAAGGTTTTGGATTCGGTAGGAATTTCTTAGGAAAGCTGGAGTTTGACTGACGATAAATATTAAGACGAAAAAGATTTTTGATTCTGCCATCTGTTGGATTTTTGAATAAAAAAGGCAAAAGCCCCTTCACTTACAGTGAAGGGGCTTTATAGATGGGCTGGCGATCGCACTTGTAAGGGGGTCGATCGCCCACCTGAATTACAGATATTGTATGTAGTGCGAGCTGATTACATCAAACCAATTTGAGAGAGAATGCCTTGACCGGTGAGGAATTCGGTAGCGAGACCGATAACGAAGCCCAGCATTGCCAAACGACCGTTCCAGGTTTCAGCGAACTCAGTGAAGCCTACTTTTGCGTCTTTGTTTTCCATGACCAGAAACCTCGTTTAATTTCAACCTTATGTAACTAAACTTAACACAGCAACAGAAACATTGCAACATATTTTTACATTTATTTTTCAAATGGCTCTGATCAGCGGAATGGGGTGGCAGGGAGAGGGTGGTGGATTTGGGACGGGCGATCGTCATTCGCTAACGGGTGAAGTGTATGAGGGCGATCGTCAGGGCGATCGCGCTTGTCAGGCGAGAAACCCGGTTTCTTGGGATATTTTCGGTGACTCGTCGCCAAATCTCGTAGCAACCGGGTTTCTGAGGGCGCGTAACTTGCGATCGGTGTCCGGTTCGCGAAAACCTTGCTGAGATATAAGGATGTCAAAAAACAATGTCAATAAATACTTGACATCCAATAATTAGAACGCCATACTAAAGCCAGAGCTAAAACTAAATATCGCATTCAAAGTTCAGGAATGTTGATTGAGTCGTCTTAGCTACAGGGTTTATAGAACTAGAACAAGTTTCTAGCACCCCGTTGAGCGGAAAGTAAGTCTAATGTCGTTTTAACAAGTTGATAGTTAATAGAAGCTTGAGAAAATCGAAACATTATAGAGTTAGATTTCCCTTCAACGGGCTGCTACCAAGCTCCTTCCAGTTCTATAAATCCTGTAGCTAAGACGCTAATCAAATCCCAACAAAATTACAGTGTTTTGTGGTAACAGATTGTCTTGTGCCGAAATGTTCATTTTTGAGCAAATCCACAAGCAACATTCCATTAATCCTAGATGCTTGATATGTCGAGGCTGTCCA
>JBDTEI010000594.1:0-3968 GCA_039922675.1 Microcoleus sp. | reverse complement strand
ACCAGTAACCAGTAACCACTAACCAGTAACCACTAACCAGTAACCACTAACCAGTAACCACTAACCAATAATGGATTTTCCAGACTTTCAAGTGTGCGAGCGCGATATTTCCGATGCTCTGTTATCTTATTATTTGACGGCTGAGGCGATCGCCGTTGATACAGAAACGATGGGTTTGCTACCGTGGCGTGATCGCTTGTGTTTGGTTCAGTTGTGCGATCCGCAAGGTAAAGTGGCGGCGGTGCGGATTGCTAAAAGCCAGACGGCGGCGCCGAATTTAAAAAAGCTCATGGAAGCGGAAAATATTGAGAAGGTATTTCACTTTGCGCGCTTCGATATGGCAACAATGCGTCACAATTTAAGTATTGACATTGCACCTGTTTTCTGTACAAAAATAGCGAGCAAGTTAGCGAGAACTTACACTAACAGACACGGACTTAAAGACTTAATCCAAGAATTGGAAAAAGTAGAACTAAACAAAACTTCTCAAAGTTCGGATTGGGGAAATTCTCAGCATCTTTCAGATGACCAACTTAGCTACGCTGCTAACGATGTCCGCTATTTGCTGAGCGCTAAACAAAAGTTAACTACTATGTTGCAGCGAGAAGAACGCTGGAAAATTGCACAGCAATGTTTTCAGTGTTTGCCTGTGTTTGTAACTTTAGATTTGTTGCAGTACGATAAGATTTTTGAGCACGGCTAATCTAGCAGAAGGAAGAAGGAAGAAGGAAGAAGGAAGAAGGAAGAATAAACAACATTACAAAAGTCGCTTTCCTCTCTTTAAATTCATCTATAGCGGTTCTCAAAAAAGTGAGGATAGCCCATAGCCCTATGCCCTATGCCCTATGCCCTATGCCCTATGCCCTATGGCGGAAGCGTACCTGATCTTTCTGAGAAAGGCTATAGGTCTATCTGTGTTTATCTGCCTTGAATCTGCGGTTGACCGGCTATATCAAAAATTTATGGAAAAAGTCTATTCAAGACTTAGGACAGTTTAAAGGCTGACGTATAGGTGCTAGAAACCGGGTTTCTATGAGTTTTGCGAAGAGGAACGAGAGATACAGGAAGAAACCCGGTTTCACTCTTGTAGCGAGTCCGATCGCAAAAACGGCCATTTATTTCTAATTAAGGCTGATCGGGATTCTGTTCGTGGATCAAAGCTTCAAGTTGGTCGTCAACATTTCTGACAACTTCTTCCAAAGCGGGTAAACCTTCCAAAGGCAAAGGAGAAAGCCGAGTTTGATCGCGAATTTGATTCACTTTCCGCTGCAATTCTTCGGCCAGCCGCAGCGCGTCCCGACTTAAATTAGACAACTGCTGCTGCCGGTAAAACCTCAAAGCTGCTCCCCGCAGCACTTGCAGCGTGGCTTCTTCCTTGCCACCCACGGCCATTACTCGCAAGCGCAACAGCAAATGAGTTTTGCCATAGATGCGTTCTACTTCGACTTGTTTGGGATGTTCCACCGGCGAAACAGGCATATCTGTCAGCCGCTTCAACTCGTCGATGACTTCTTGAAACCGGACAGAATCGATACCTTCGATGATCGACTTTAAAACGCCGTCTTGACTCCAAAGAACTCGACCTTGGGACTGGTGCCGCTCAAAAAACAGCCTACCGATACCGTCTAGCAGCACTCTACCGAGCAATTCTTGCAGCAGTTGGGGCGCGGGCAAAGTTGCCAAAACTTCGACGGGGCTTGATAAGTGTAAGGCCTCGACATCCAAAACCTCAAGCTCTGCCGGCGTCAGCAAAACCTCAGATGCAGCAGGTTTAATGGCTGCGCGGACTGCTTTCAACCGCTCGGGAACCGGAATGGAGGGTTCAGGTACAGACAGCACGGTTTCTGCTTCTGCGCCTGAAGTTGCTGGTGCGGGATTTGTCGGTGTTGGGGCTGCTGCGGTTTCTGTCAGACTGGGCTCTCTGACTTGGTTCCCGTGGAGCAAGTAAGCTGAGAGCATCGAACGCTGAGTTTCCGGGGCAATTTCCTCGGTTGTCACCGAGCAATTCATGTAAGCTAAAATCCGCTGCACGTAGTCCAAAGCTGAGTCATCTTGGGCATCGACTACGCCCAATTTAAATATATTGCCTTCTAGAGATAAAGGCAAAACTTGATAGTAAAGGCAAGCTTCAAAGGGAACAACTGTATCGATTAATTGAAATATTCGATCGGAGTCCATTGTAGCCGCCGAGTTTGTGGAAGATGTATGTACCATTAGCTTCTCTGTAGTCGGAAGTGCGATCGTCGATCGCGCCACACCAACTTGATTTATAAAATTAAACGCTGCAACTTCCCTGACGGAGCTATTCGTTTGAAAACCGGAAGCTTTTATGAAAGAAAAATCTTGAGTCTAAGAATTCTCTCAATGCTGTATTCCAGTCTCAAATTATACAGAAAGATTGACAACTAGATGATGGCGGGCGCACTATCGATTAAAGATCATCTATCGCCCAAGATTGATTCCCGTGGCTGGCAAAGATAAAATTGTGTCTTATAGGCCCAAGTATGACAGATAAACCACAACCGATGATTGACGGGCAACTGCTGAATTGAGGATTGGTTGAAAGATCCTGATGCGATCGTCCTGCTAATATCTTACTCCACGGAGTTCACGGTGAGCGTCCCCGATCGCGATCGCCAGTCGATTTGAGATTGACTCCTCTAGATAAATCTGGGAGCTGGATCTTTGGTCTAAAATTTGAGGATCGACCCTCATGAGTGTACGTGGCACAGTATCGATTTTTGGGTGAGATCGCCGCAGCACGCGCGGTATCCCGATCGATATTACATGATTCGATCCTGGAAGGGCGATCGCGCGGTTTTCCAAGGAGAAACTCGCAGCACTCTATGGCGATTAGGGAATTGATTTGTAGCAGGGATTCAGGAAAATGCTACCGCCAATTAACAATTAGCAATTGCCCGCCACCCATTACCAATCTACTCGTTGCGGAGGGATTGAGCTGCTAAATAGAGTTTGCTCCACTCGCCGATGACTTGATTGGTTTTCAGTTTTAATTCAGATGCGATCGTCTCTACACTTTTCCCTGCTTTCAGCGATTCTAGCAACTGCCGCTGCACCGGCGTCAGGTCTTGTAAATATTGCTCCCACTGAGCCGGAGTCAAGCCCAAACTGTGTTCTTTGAGCGAAGTTTCCAGCCAGCTAGCAACTAATTCTGGTGCTTGTTTGACCGCAAAAACGCGAATCGCGTGGTAACTTACTTTTTCTCGCAAGCGGTAAATTTGCTTGATTGGAACCTTCAAATCCTCAGCAATTGCCTCTTGGGAACGGCCTTGTAGGTAAAGCCGCAGCCACCGCGAAGCCAGCGGATCGACTTCAGCCGTCAAGTAATTTTCAAATTCTTGTTGGACAATCTGCCGTTGAGCTTGCCTCTCTTCCCAAGCTTGATTTTCTCGATAATCGGACATCGCCTGTTCGTCTAGCAGGCTGAGCGGTTCGTCTGTATCGTCGGGTAGAACCTGTTCCGACACCAGCCGCACCCAATCTCCCGCCGGCACTTGCGTCAATCCGCCCCGCTGGGAACGCCGCAGGTAGTTGACGAAGCGGTACACCAGCAGCGGCTGGTTGCGGATCGGCCGCAAGCAGTATTCTTCTGTGCTTGCTAGCAGCAAAGCATTTCGCAAGCGTTTATCTGTTGTGCATTCGGCAATCCAGGCGACTTGCTGCTGGAGGTATCGATCGGAATTCAGCATTTCCTGAATTACTTCTTGCAGTACCTCCACCGCACTCCGCTGTCTGTCGCGCGAGAGGGAAACCCACGCTTGGATTTTTTGCCGGAGCACTACCAAACCGCCCAGCCGCCCGATCAAGTTGCGGTAAGCTTTTTCTGGCGCTACTCCCAGATACCGCTGCTGTAAAATTCGATATAAAAAGTCGATCGCCCCAGAGGCGACGTTAAATTGAGTCGGATTGAGAGAGTCAAATCTTTCTGGCTTGTCTCCCAACAGCCA
>JBDTEI010000593.1:0-10829 GCA_039922675.1 Microcoleus sp. | reverse complement strand
CGGGCGGGCAAACTTATTGACCAACAAGTATAACTCATACTAAATCTAGATATTTTCACCTGCCTATTACCATGACTGAAGTAATTTTTCAAGTACAGCTTATACCAAATTAGATGCTCTTACCCTGTATGTGACAGGTGCTTGGGAACACAATGGATACGCACAAAAGTTGATTACTGAGAGTTAGTAAGATGCGGAGTGAGGGAAACCCTAATTATTTCCTACACATCGTAAGTAGTAGAATACCTGATAATTAGCTTTTAGCGAGGACTTCAGTCCTCTTAAAATTCAGAGGACTGAAGTCCAAACGATCACACCTTTCGGCTTAATCAGGAAGACAAACATCCGGCGCGCACAAACCGTGAAAATCCAAAGTTGTGACCTCCAGCCTATCCAACTCAACTCGCCGAATCACGTGATTGTTCGTATCAGCAACAAACAAATGAGACCCGATCGCACTCAACCCTGAAGGTTCAAAAAATCGAGCATTGAGACCTTTAGCATCAACCAAACCCGCTTTCCCATCTCCAATCATCGTTATGCACGCACCGCCTCGGTGGTCAATCCGCTTAATTTTGTGATTATAAGTATCAGCAACCCAGAGGTAATTTTGAGCATATTCAACACCCAAACAGTGCTGTAACCTAACGTCCTCACCGTGACCATCTTTATCCCCAAAACCAAACAATTCACCGCTACCGCAGACAGTGCGCACCTTCGAGTCTTCCTCGATACCAACAGCCCGAATCGAACTAATTTCGCTGTCAGCCACAAACAACTCCAATCGATCCGTAGCCAGGCCGCTGGGCTGAGAAAAAGCAGATTCTGCAAGACTCCCGTCAACACAGGATTCTCGACCAATACCCGCATAAGTTCCAATCATGCCAGTATCTAACTGCATCTCCCAAATTTGGTGCGAGCCCGCCATTGCAATAAAAAGTCTATTTCCCACCCTTTCTAAATCCCAAGGCGAATTCAATGGCGTTTCTAAACCCTTGCCGCTGCGGGGGCCAATTTCCTGACTTTGTTCGCCAGTACCAGCCACAGTTTGCACCCGTTGAGTCGTAAAGTCGATCGTTCTAATAGCGTGATTTTCCGTATCAGCAACATAGAGAATTTGACTTTCTGCATCAAAAGCCATACCTTGAGGGGCATAAAACTCAGCTTCTTCAAACTTGCCATCAGTTAAACCCGGTTTCCCCGTACCGATGACGTGCAGCACCTCACCTTCGGTACTGCTGACAACAATGCGATTGTGTCCCGAATCGGCAATAAACAAGCAAGAACCAACCAAGTTTTGGATAACTGAATTAGCAGGCCCCGGCAGTACAGTTTCATCTACAGATTCACTGTCCTCAGTCATTTCGCCTAAAAGCGCCTCATGTTGGTGAAGCTGTTTTGCCTCCATTGCGGCGATCGCAAATGCCAGCACTTTACCAGGAAAAGCCAGGGGAGTTGATACAGGTTTGCGCTGTTTTTCTAAGCTGAAGCGAAGTTCTTTAAAGGCGATCGCATTTTTATCTTTGTATTCAGCAATTAACTTACCAACTAACTGATCCAGTGCTTCTCTATTGCCTTCGCCAGAAACAAAGCCGACGACATAACTTTCTGGATCGATCACCATCAAAGTCGGCCAAGCGCGAACAGCGTAGCTTTGCCAAACTTTCATCCCACTATCTACGATCACCGGATGTTCGATATCGTAGCGGAGAATAGCTTGGCGGATATTTTCTACATCTTTTTCGTTTTCAAACTTAGCCGAGTGAACGCCGATTACTGTCAGAGAATCTTTATATTTTTGTTCCAGGTACTTTAAGTCTGGAAGGACGTGCAAGCAGTTGATGCAGCAGTACGTCCAGAAGTCGAGAAGAACGACGCGCCCCTTTAAAGATTCTATGGATAAAGGTTTCTCGGTGTTCAACCAGGGGTACTTGACGGGGAATTCTGGTGCTCTGACGCGAGGCATGGCATCTCCTTGGTAGGGCGTGAATGATTTTTTACCTTCTTTAATTTAGCGGGAAGTTTGGCGGGATGGGGGAAAAGCTGATTAAACCAGGGTTTTTGGCGCAGGGAAGATGCCTGTGCGACGAAAGGGGGCGAGGGGGGCGATCGAGCATCACCGCCCTTATTGCGTATAAATACTCAAAAAATATCTCTTGACTTAAAATCTAAAATAATTATCAAAGGTACTTGACATTTCAGGATGACAAGCTTAAGCTATATCTAGGAACTTTATCAAAGGTTGTGAGAAATTAGCCAATGTCCAAAACTATCTACGATGTCATCCAGCGTTTTGAGGTAGAAAAAGGCGTACCCCGCCTGATTTCAACCAATATTCAAGTGATTGAAGGTGGCGAAGATTTGATGTCTTTGGCCGCAAGTTTACTCAAGCAACTTGGTTTCTATGACAAGTTTGAGGAAAAGCGAACATCTCAATATATAGGGTACAGACTAAAAAACCCCAGGAAAGGAGATAAGCGTTATCAACTTGTTTTAGCTCAGCGGAAAGAAGGTTTATGTATTTCCATTCCCCAAGACAGATTAGAACCATATCTGCTAAACATGAAGTCTCATGGTCTCATCCCAGAACAACTGGTTAGAGGTGAAAAGCTAGAAGCAAGTTATTGGATATTACCTACAAAGAGAGAGAAGTTTTTAAATTCCATTAAAGGAGAATATTGGCATCTTTTTGAGAAATTTGAAACAGGAGTTAAGAAGGAAATTCAAGGAGATATTTACCTAAATTCTTACAAAGATTACGAAAATTGGGCTATAGATTGGGTAGAAGTTTTTCCCAGCGAGATACTGGATGAATTTCAAGCAGATACTTTAAGCGATGATCCCCAATCTTATCTAATAATTAATCCCGATAAACTGTTTCCCTACGCATGGCAAGTATCTATCAATTCAAGTGAAGTTCTAGAAGAGTTCCTTGGTCACTTTGCAAAAATTCTCATGGAGGCACAATAATGTCTGTCAAAGCCAAAAGACTTGTCAACCCTTACGAAGAAAGAATGCTTGAGTTTCTTCACACCTGCGTAGACAACAACTATAAAATCCATACACAGGTTAGCTTGTCCCAAATTTGCGAACAAGTCAGCAACCTTGACTGGGAACTCAAAAAGTTTTTATTTAGTCCCAGTGCTGTGGATGCTCTAATCACAGACTTAAACTACAATCCTTGCCTAGTAGTAGAGTTTCAGTCTCAGTACCACGATAGCCCAGAAGCGAGAGAGCGCGATCGCAAAAAAGCTACTTTACTTGATTTTGCCAAAGTTTCCTTAATTTACTCGCGGGTAAAAGACTTTGGTAAATTGTGCCTCTCCTCTCAAGATGAACAAAATGAAGTCGTAGTTTGCAATTTATTTACAGGCGAAGGATTAGACAATTCTCAAAGTCTAATCAGGAAGTATTGCAGGGAATTAATCGTGCATCAAATTCCGCTTATAGCTTGGTAACTAGGAATAGTTAGGTGATGTCTGAAAATACAAAGCTTATCAATCATGATTTATGCACAGACTATATTTGTAGGGTGCGCACTGCGCACCTTACTACTACAGATAGTGTAAAAATTGACTCCTTGCGTAAGTCCTGTCAATATCTGGCTGTAGGGGCGGGTTAACCAACAATATGTGCCTCCCACAAACAAGTAAAATAAACCCGCCCTCTTCTCTTATTGCAGGGATTAATGCTAGGAAATAGCAGATTAATGGTCTAGTTCTGGCGTTGGGGCGGGGCGGGTTTATTAATATTTGGGCTACAAAATACAGTTTCTGGTGAACCCGCCCCTACAGGTATCTCAATATTTAAAACCTGAATCCGGTCTTTTTCAACTAACAGCAACCGCCGCCGTTATAGTGCCAAGTCGAATCCGTAATCAACACCTTATCCGGCATCAATCCCCCCAACTTCCCAGCCGTTTTATCGCACACCGCCGCCGGAACTCCGCGCTGCAAAACGTGACCTGCTCCGTCATCAAACAGCTCTTCAGACCCGGCATAGATCGCCGTCTTGCCAGTGAAAATACAAGCGCCATCCGGGGGGATGTCCACTTTAAAAGACACTGTATCGAGGCTTTCTAACAGCAGATCCGCATCCAATTTGTAATTATGTTTGTCGAGCAGCCGGTAAGGACGGCGCGCCCGGACTTCTACTTGCCCAAAGCCCACGTCTACAAGGTGTTGAACGTATTCTGCGTAGGTCAGAGCTCCCGACAAACACAAGGCCCGCAAGCGTTGGTCATCTTTCAAATGCTGCGGAATTGGTCGAGTTGCGATCGGATCGCTCATCAGCAACCTGCCACCCGGTTTCAAAACCCGATAGGTTTCTTTTAATGCCTTAGCTAAATCCGCAGGTTCAAAGATATTAAACAAGCAATTTTGGGCGACAACATCGACAGAAGCATCCGGCACCGGCAACGCAAAAGCATCGCCTTCTATAATTTCTACAAAACTCGCATCAAACCAATCATTTTCCTGGGCCGCAATTTGCAAGTTGCGTGCAGCCGCCTCTCGCATTGCTGGAACCGGATCGACGGCAATAACCGATCCCTTGTGCCGAGAAAAATAAGCAAATTGCAGTGCTTCCAAACCGCCGCCGACGCCTACATAAAGCACGACTGGATTGCCGACAAGTTCGGCAGCGTGAACGGTTGTGCCGCAGCCGTAGTTCATTTCTTGCATTTGTTCGGGAATTTTTAATCCTGGCAGTTGCAATGGGCTGCTTTGGACGCAGCAAAGACCGATTTGGGGAGTTTCGGCAACGTCGCTGTAGAATTTGGCTGCTGTTTCAAGATAGGTCATTTTCTATTTTCCTGAGTTTTTTGACCGCAGATATAGGCAGATTGACGGTGATGTAGGCGAAGCCTTCCCGAAGGATACGCTGATGAATGCAGAAATTTTCTGTTAGGTTTCAAATTCGACTTTTTGTTCGGATTTGGGTTGGTTTTCGGGTTGGGAAACTGTTGTTTCGGGAACGGCTAATTCGGCGCTTTCGGGAGCGGCAATCGGCGGGGCTGGCGCTACAAGATTGGGAGATGGTTCTGGTATCGCAGGAGCGACTATTTGTGGTATTGGTGCTTTGTCTGTTATTTCTGGCAGTGTTGGTGCTGCTGAAGGATTCGGTGGTTCGGTAACTTGATTCAAAAAGTTTCGGAACCGATTGTAGTATCCTTTATATTCCTGTTTCTGTGCTTGGGGATCTGCTGTTGGTTTCGGTTCTATTATTTCAACTGGTGCAACAACTTTGGGGGTTTCTAACTGTGGGGTTGCTGTCGGTTTTGGTTCTATGACTTTAACCTGTTCCACAACTTTGGGGGTTTCTAACTGTGGAGTTAATGTTGGTGTCGGTTCTATGACTTTAACTGGTTCTACAAGTTTCGGCGCTTCGAGTTGCGGGGTTGCTGTCGGTGTCGGTTCTATTGTTTGAACGGGAGCAACTTTTGGCTCTAAGCTTGGTTCGGTAGCTGGGGCTTCTGGAACCGCTGGTGAGGGTTCGGCTAGTGGTGTTTTTTCTAATGCAGATGTCGGTGTGGGTGTCGGTTCGGGGGTTGGGGTTGGCGTTGGTGCGGGCTTGGGGGCTTGGTAGGTGCGATCGACTATACCGCGAGTATCTGCTACTGTTAGTTCGCCACGCACTAATTTGGAAAGAGTATCTTGCCCCTGCGGTTCGTAATTTATCAGTCTGACTGTATTATTAAACGCGTTTTTGACGGTATTTCCCTGTTCGTCGATTAATTCTAGCTGTACCCAGTTTTTCCCAGGCTTGAATCCTTTAAGATATATAGGTTGCCACTGGTCGATCGCAAAGCTTTCACCGTTAACTGTGGCTCTAATTTTCCAATCGAGTATTTCATCTTGGGAATTTTCTTGCGCCACTTGGTGCAGGGGGGCGTTTGTCAAGTAAAAGTCGAGCAGGATGGGTTCTTCCCCGTAGCTGCCTTGAGGGCTGTTGTATGTTAATAGGGGCAATGTGCGATCGAGATTGTTGTCCTGTGTTTTGGTGAAAACGTGAAAAGTGGTTTGGGCGTATGCACCTTCGTTTTTAAAGGTTTCTTCCCAAGGGCGAGTGGCGAACACTCGCAGCGTATGGGTTCCGGGTGCCAAGTCGGAGAGCGTTACAGGCTGGTTAATGTCGTAAACTGCTGCATAAGGCTGGTTGTCTAATAAAACTTGCAGATGGGGCCCCAAACCCAAGTTTGCCTCCTTGAAAATGGGGAAGTCCTTCACTTGGAACTTAACGGACACATTTATATCCTGAAGCACTTCGTCAGGTTTTGGATTCAAAATACTTATTTGAGGCTGGTAGATTAAGAGAGCCTGACGCAGTTGTTGAATGGCTTCTGGGGGAGAAACCTCTGAGATTCTGTTTACCTGGGTGGAAGCTGAGCCGCTCTTGTTCCCTGATTTGGACAATTCGGGATTTCCCGCGCCACAACTTGCTACACCGAAAATTAATACTGCTGCTGCGAACAATGCCAGCAGCTTGCCTGCAACGGTTCTGTGCCAATTGATGCCAATCACGCAACTATACTCCTAGAAGCCTTCTCATAGGGAACTATAGCCCAAAACCGAATTTAGTATTGGGGAATTGCCGATCGGCAATTCGGGGCCCGCTCTGCCCCGGATTGGTGGCTGCGCCAGCTACCAATCCGAGCCCACTAATAACTCCTACAGCCGTTTTCTTAAACATCTCTCCATAAATGAGTATTTCTCAATTACCTAATCTTTGAGTTTTGTAAACTTAATGGCAATACCCCTTGACTTTTTTGAGGCACTGTGGAAATTAAAAGGCTTATTACATCAAGAATAGAGGTTTTTTTAAGTATTGTTAACAAGCGATTCATACTCCTCGTAGCAGGCTTATAATTCATAAAACTACCTCAAAAGGAGCAGCCGCATCAATCCTGAATCAAGGAGGCGATCGGCGGCTCAAGGCGAGAAGAGTTGGCAGTACCCAGGGACATTGTTAGCGACACTGGGGAACTGGCTTCTTTAAAGAAGCAAAATGCTTGGGTAGACGATGCACCTGCATCAAACTCTGCAAAGAGTGAAGTGCAAGCTGTTTCGGGAAACCGAGAATCCCCCGCCTAATTAAGCGCGGGGAGTGTCAGATACAGTATTCAGTTCTCGTTCCTTGTCTTACCGAGAGGAGAGTCTTCATGACCATTAGTCCTCCAGAGCGAGAGGTAAAAGTTAGAGTAGTAGTCGATAAGAATCCGGTGCCAACCTCTTTTGAAAAGTGGTCAAAACCAGGTCATTTCGATCGCACTCTAGCTAAGGGGCCAAAAACCACCACTTGGATTTGGAACCTCCACGCTAACGCTCACGACTTCGACAGTCATACAAGTGATTTAGAAGACGTTTCGCGCAAAATTTTTAGCGCTCACTTCGGCCACTTGGCAGTAATCTTCGTTTGGTTGAGCGGCGCATATTTCCACGGCGCTAAATTCTCCAACTACGAAGCTTGGCTGACAGATCCAACAGCCATCAAGCCCAGCGCTCAAGTGGTTTGGCCGATTTTTGGCCAAGAAATTTTAAATGCAGATGTAGGTGGCGGCTTCCACGGAATTCAGATAACCTCTGGTCTGTTCCAACTGTGGCGCGCTAACGGCATCACTAACTCATACCAGCTATATTGCACTGCGATCGGCGCTTTGGTAATGGCAGCTTTGATGCTATTTGCTGGTTGGTTCCACTATCACGTCCGCGCTCCGAAACTGGAATGGTTTCAGAACGTAGAATCGATGATGAACCACCACTTGGCAGGTTTGCTAGGCTGCGGATGCTTGGGCTTTGCAGGACAACAAATTCACGTTGCTCTGCCGATCAATGCTTGCATGGACGCGATCGATGCAGGCTCACCCCTGACAGTGGGCGGCAAGCTGATTAAAACAGTTGCTGATATCCCCCTGCCGCATGAGTGGATTTTGACACCGGGCTTGATGGCTGACATCTACCCGAGTTTCGCAAAAGGTTTAACCCCCTTCTTCACCCTCAACTGGGGCGCATACACAGACTTCCTGACCTTCAAAGGCGGTCTGAACCCCACCACTGGCGGTCTGTGGCTGACCGATACAGCGCACCACCACTTAGCTTTGGCAGTGCTGTTCATCGTCGCCGGACACTTCTATCGCACGAACTGGGGCATTGGCCACAGCTTCAAAGAAGTTCTGGAAGCTCACAAAGGCCCCTTCACTGGCGAAGGCCACAAGGGAATGTACGAAATCTTCACACAGTCTTGGCACGCCCAACTGTCGTGGAACTTGGCCTGGATGGGCTCTATCAGCATCATCGTGGCTCACCATATGTACGCGATGCCTCCGTATCCGTACATCGCGACCGACTACCCGACTCAGCTATCCCTGTTCACCCACCACATGTGGATTGGCGGATTCCTGATTGTTGGAGCAGCGGCTCACGCAGCAATCTTCATGGTGCGGGACTACAATCCGGCGCAGCACGTTAATAACTTGCTCGACCGCGTACTCCGCCACAGAGATGCAATCATCTCTCACCTCAACTGGGTTTGCATATTCTTGGGCTTCCACAGCTTCGGTCTGTACGTTCACAACGATACAATGCGGGCTTTCGGTCGTCCTCAAGATTTGTTCTCAGATACCGGTATCCAATTGCGTCCGATATTTGCCCAATGGGTACAAAATATCCACGCCTTGGCTCCGGGCACAACAGCGCCTAATGCTACGGAAATCGTCAGCCACGCTTTTGGCGGCGGTGCAGTAGTAGTCGCGGGCAAAGTAGCGATGATGCCGATCGAATTGGGTACGGCGGACTTCTTAATCCACCACATCCACGCTTTCACAATTCACGTTACAGTCCTGATTCTTTTGAAGGGCGTGTTGTTTGCACGCAGTTCTCGCTTGGTTCCCGACAAAGGCAACTTGGGCTTCCGGTTCCCTTGCGACGGCCCCGGCCGTGGCGGCACCTGCCAAGTTTCTGGTTGGGATCACGTGTTCCTAGGCTTGTTCTGGATGTACAACTGCATCTCGATCGTGATTTTCCACTTTAGCTGGAAAATGCAGTCGGACGTGTGGGGAACAGTATCGCCAGACGGCACAATTTCTCACATCACCGGCGGCAACTTCGCACAAAGTGCGATCACGATTAACGGTTGGCTGCGGGACTTCTTGTGGGCGCAAGCTTCTCAAGTAATTCAGTCCTACGGTTCGGCACTGTCGGCCTACGGTCTGATGTTCCTAGCCGGACACTTCGTATTCGCTTTCAGCTTGATGTTCCTGTTCAGCGGCCGCGGCTACTGGCAAGAACTGATTGAGTCCATTGTTTGGGCTCATAACAAACTCAAAGTGTCTCCGTCGATTCAGCCTCGCGCTCTGAGCATTATTCAGGGTCGGGCAGTGGGTGTAGCTCACTACCTCCTGGGAGGGATTGTCACTACGTGGGCATTCTTCCTAGCGCGAATCATCTCGGTAGGGTAAACTACCTTTAGGTTTTGGATTCAGGATTTGGGAGCAATCTCAAACCCAGAATCCAAACCTCGGAACCGAACCTCTTCAACGTTCAGGATTCAGGATTAATCAAGGCTTATGGCAACGAAATTTCCAAAATTTAGCCAAGACCTTGCCCAAGACCCGACCACACGGCGGATCTGGTACGGGATTGCCACAGCACACGACTTTGAAAGCCACGATGGCATGACCGAAGAAAATCTTTACCAAAAGATTTTTGCTTCTCACTTCGGCCACCTAGCAATCATTTTCTTGTGGACTTCGGGCAGCCTGTTCCACGTAGCATGGCAAGGTAACTTTGAACAGTGGATTAAAGACCCTCTAAACGTCCGCCCGATCGCTCACGCGATTTGGGACCCTCAATTCGGTGCTCCAGCAGTAGAAGCTTTCACTCAAGCTGGCGCTTCTAACCCGGTGGACATCTCTTACTCCGGCGTATACCACTGGTGGTACACCCAAGGGGTTCGGACAAACGGCGACTTGTATCAAGGAGCTATCTTCTTGCTACTGTTGGCTTCTGTCATGCTGTTCGCAGGTTGGTTGCACCTCCAACCGAAGTACCGCCCGAGCTTGTCTTGGTTCAAGAATGCTGAATCTCGCCTCAACCACCACTTGGCTGGTTTGTTCGGTGTCAGCTCTTTGGCTTGGACTGGTCACATGGTTCACGTCGCTATCCCCGAATCTCGCGGACAGCACGTAGGTTGGGAGAACTTCCTGTCTACCCCGCCTCACCCGGCTGGTTTGGCTCCGTTCTTCACTGGTAACTGGGGCGTATACGCCGAGAACCCAGATGCAGCGAGCCATGTCTTCGGTACTTCCGAAGGCGCAGGAACAGCAATTCTGACTTTCTTGGGTGGCTTCCATCCTCAGACAGAATCTCTGTGGTTGACAGACATTGCTCATCACCACTTGGCGATCGCAGTTCTGTTTATCGTTGCCGGTCATATGTACCGGACTAACTTCGGTATCGGTCACAGCATCAAAGAAATGTGCGATTCCAAAGATTTCTTTGGTAAGAAAGTTGAAGGCCCCTTCAATATGCCTCACCAAGGCATTTATGAGACCTACAACAACTCTCTGCACTTCCAATTAGGTTGGCACCTCGCTGCTTTAGGCGTGATTACCTCCCTGGTTGCACAGCATATGTACGCGATGCCTCCTTACGCTTTCATAGCGCAGGATCACACGACAATGGCTGCGTTGTATACGCACCACCAATACATTGCTGGTTTCATCATGGTCGGCGCTTTCGCCCACGGAGCTATCTTCTTGGTGCGGGACTACGATCCTGAAGCTAATAAAGGCAACGTGCTCGATCGCGTGTTGCAGCACAAAGAAGCGATTA
>JBDTEI010000592.1:0-8246 GCA_039922675.1 Microcoleus sp. | reverse complement strand
TCTTTTTTCTTGTGGAACGTTGCTCTGAGCATCGTCCTCACTATTTTTGCAAGCGGTCTACTGACTACTGACTACTGACTACTGACTACTGACTACTGACCAATGACTACTGACTAATTATCAGTATCAGTAGCAAAAGCCTCTCGACTGCGACTGTTTTCAACTGGCCAGTCCATATTTTCCCCGCCAATAATCAGTTTTTCAATCGTTACGAATTCTTTACTGAGTTGCTGGAAAACATTAATTAAAACATCGAGACCGATAGCGTCGCTAGTCCCCAAATCAAACCAGCATCGAGCCCACACTCCCTCGTACTCCATTTCTCCCATATTGTGCATCAAAGCCATCATGCTTTGGTCGGCTAGATTAACATCGTAATTCATGTCACTGATATCTAAGCCTTCATCTTGAACTTGCAAATTTTCCGCATTAAATCCTCCCAGTTTTCCTAAGAAAAACCAAGAGTCAAACACTTCTTCAACATACTGTTTTTCACCGTTTGAAGGCACGTTGCTGAACTTCAGCCAAATCCAGAGGTCAAAGGGGTTAAACTCGCGAAACTGTACTTTCATGGTTTTTTGGTATTTTTATAGTGGTGGTAAAGCCGTCGGCCCCCATATCCCATCTGCCTTTTTGATTTTAGCGCGCATTGGGTAACAATCCCGAGATTTGCTGTCGAGACGGTTGCGAGTTTTGCACTGTTCGTAGAAGATGTCCGCTACTAAACTGCGCGGTAGTTGATCGGGTTTTGCTAAGGCGGCGTCGAAGTTTTTTTGGGCTTCTTCAAGTAAGGTTTTGTTGCTGTCTTTCGCCCGGGCTTGGGAAAACAGGATTTGTGCTTTTAGGTAGAGGATGTCGGGATTGTTGGGCGTTTCTGCTAGGGATTTGTTGGCAAATTCTAGGGCCTGATCGTATTTTTTTAAGTCTCGATATCCTACGGCTATTCCCCGATAAGCTAAGTAGCGGGGTGAGGCTTTTTCTTCGAGTCTTTGAATGGCTGCGCTGGGGTTGGAAAATGGCAGGTTTGAGGCTAGCATTAAGTCCATGTAGCCTTTGAGCAGATTGAGTTCTGGATCGTTGGGCGCTATTTTTTCGGCGGCGTCTAGGTATTGAAATACTACTCGCAGTTTGTTGAGTGCTTGGGGCGCGCCTTTGGCTGTTCCTTCTTGGGCTATGGCATTTGCTCCTTCTAGAAAGTGACCGACTGCTGTGTATAAGTTGCCGCGTAATGGGTTGGTTTTGATCAAGTTTTCGCCGACTTCGCGGGTTTTTTGGGCGTAGGAACTCATCGAGGTGAAGTCTTGCTCGATGTAGGATAATGAGGCTGCCATTGCATAGGCTAGCGGTTCGTTTGGTTCGGTTAATAGTGCTTGTTGAACTTGGGCTTTTGCTTGTTTGTAGTTTCCTTGCTGAAACATTGTTTTGAAGGCGGTTTCGGTGTTGGGCCCGATCGCCTGTGGGTTGTTGGCGCGAAACGGATCGCCCGCTACTGCGGAGTTAATGCAGATACTGAGGACGATCGCACTTGCAGAAAGGGCGATCGCCCGCACAGTCTGTTTAGAACGTAACATTTGCTTGCCAAGCGATGCTAAAGGGTTTTTCGTCATAGTCAATTTTCTGAGTGTAATATACTGTAAACTAGAAACTTATGAGTTACGTTCTCAGACTCTCCGGCCGCCATCCAAAAAAAAGTAAAATTTGCTTGATTTTTTGCGGCTTTTGCGATATATTTTAATAATGAGAGTGTGAATTGTCATATATGAAGGGACAGATTTCCATTATTAAATGATACCATAAAAAAGGCTGGAAATCAAACGTCAAGGCTCGAAAAAAAAAGGAATTTTTTGTAAAGATTTATGTAAAATGATTTTGGGCGATCGGCATCAGCAAAAAACAACCTTAACTATTAGACCTCTTGCAGAAATCTTCGAGTCATAGAGCAACCGCAGATATCGGGCAGATAAACACCGATTGACGCAGATGGTTTCAGGGTATTTTCAGATTTTTGCAAGAGGTCTATTAATAGCACAAATCTGTTAAACCAGTTAAATCCCGTACACGGCTCATTGCTGAACTTTTTTCTTCCCTCAAATTCCATCCTTTAAATCCGTTACTTGCATCCGTTGCCGAACTTCCTTCCCCAATTCCCAATTACGTTAATGCTTTATCTAAAAAACTTAGTCTATCATCCTACAGCTTGTCCGAATGCTATTCTGAAAAATATTAACTTAGAACTGCCATCGCAGCAAATGGGGCTGATTGTGGGTCGCAGCGGTTCAGGCAAAAGTACGCTCTTAGAAATATTAGCAGGTTTAGCGGAAAAAACTAGCGGTGATATCCGCTGGCGCGAACAACAATTAACACCGGAACACTTACAACAGTTAGGAGGTTTAGTGTTCCAGTTTCCAGAAAGGCATTTTTGTGGAGGGACAATTTTAGAAGAATTGCGACTGGGACATCCTGAATTAGGACAAGAACAAATTAACTCAGCAATGGCAGAAGTGGGACTCGGACATTTGCCACTGCGGGCTTCTCCCCACGCTTTGAGTGGTGGACAACAGCGTCGGGTAGCCCTGGCGGTGCAGCTAATTCGGCAGCCACATTTGCTGCTTTTGGATGAACCGACGGCGGGTTTAGATTGGTCAATGCGCCGCCAGTTGGTTAGCTTGTTGGGTAAGTTGAAAAGTCACTGGACTTTGTTGATTGTCACTCACGATGCTAGCGATTTGTTGAGTGTTGCTGATAAGTTTTGGACTTTAGATCATGGGGATTTGCAGGAGGTCGATCGGGCGAAGTTAGAGGCTAAGGAAGCGAGTTGTGTGAGTCAGCAGTCAGTAGTCAGTAGTCAGTAATCAGTTGTTATACCATTTTTCTAAAGATCTGCTATGGATGAAATCCGAAGCCCCCCCGAACTCGCGGGGGGGTTGGGGGTGTAATATCTAGCGCTACTTTATGAAATTGGTATTAGTTGTCCTTTCGATAGTTATTATAAAATGAACCAAACAACGGAAATTATGATGTTGCCAGAAATGAATGAATTGTGGCAACAAACGCTTAATTGGCAGCCGGATCAGTCGCAGCAGCAACAATTTCAGCGGCTTTATGAGTTAATTGTTGAGGGTAATCGTTCCTTGAATTTAACTCGAATTACTGAGCCAGTAGAGTTTTGGGAAAAACATTTGTGGGATTCTCTGCGGGGCATTGCGAGACTGCTACCAGGTAATCAGAATTCGGCGGAAAATAGCGAATTTCCCGCCGAGTCGGTGTTAAAAGCGATCGATATCGGGACTGGTGGGGGTTTTCCGGGGTTGCCGATCGCGATCGCCCTACCGCATTTATCAGTCACTCTCCTGGATTCTACTCGCAAGAAAATTACTTTCTTGGACACAGTTTTGCCGTCTTTAGGGATAGAAAATGCGGTGACTTTACTGGGTAGAGCCGATGAAATTGCCCGACAGTTGCCGCACAAACAAGCTTACGATTTAGCACTTCTCAGAGCAGTTGGAGCAGCTTCTCTGTGTGCTAAATGCGCGCTGCCAATGCTAAAAAATAACGGTTTAGCTGTACTTTACCGGGGGAATTGGACGGTAGAGGAAGAGACAGAGTTACAAAGTGCGATCGAGCGTTTGGGCGGCACACTTGAGTCAGTCGAATCATTCACCACACCGACGAGTCAGGGCGCGCGCCACTGCGTTTACTTGCGGAAAACTGTACAGCAGTTCGATCGCCCAATTCGTTAGCTAGAGAACCTTTCTATTGGCGGGATTGATATCAAGTGATGTTTTTATTGTAGAGATAACAAAGTGTGTAATTGCGATCGCAGCTACACACTTTGTGAAACTAACCGATCGCCTTTTCGTAGCGTTTGTTAATTTCCGCCCAATTAACCACGTTCCACCACGCTTTCAAGTAGTCGGCGCGCAGGTTTTGGTATTTGAGATAATAAGCGTGTTCCCAAACATCATTACCCATAATTGGATAGTTGCCATCAGCTAACGGACTGTCTTGATTGGCAGTAGTTGTAATCTCAAGTTTGCCAGCTTTATTCCGAACCAGCCAAACCCAACCGCTGCCAAAACGCTTAGTACCGGCATCGTTGAATTTTGCTTTGAAATCCTCAACACTGCCGAAATTTTGCTTAATTGCTGTGGCAATTGCCCCTGTGGGTTCACCGCCGCCCTTGGGACTCATGATTTCCCAAAACATACTGTGATTTAAGTGTCCGCCGCCATTGTTGCGCACGGTGGTGCGAATATCTTCCGGCACTTTGCTCAAATCTCGCAGCATATTTTCAACACTCACATTTTTAAGTTGCGGGTATTTGTTGACAGCATCGTTGAGGTTTTTAACGTAGGCGGCGTGGTGTTTGTCGTGGTGAAATTGCATTGTCCGCGCATCGATGTGCGGTTCTAAAGCGTTGTATTCGTAAGGTAGAGGCGGTAATGTAAAAGGCCCGGGGGTTTGAGCTATTTTTGGGCTTTCTGCAATTGCAGTTGCTTGCAATACACTATTCCCTGACGCTTGGCAAGCACCTGCGGTAATAGCTCCAACGCTGGCTGTTAGCAAATACAAGAAATCTCGGCGTTTGAGTGTCATAAAAATTACCAAGTGAATTATTAACTGTTTTATCTTAGATTAAAGCAAAATGGGGGCGAGTTGATAAAAAAATCATAAAATCGTAAACCCACTTAATTAAATGTAAAATACAACTCGCAAAAAAGCTTGCTGTGTATGTCTTCTTCCTTCCTTATTTCGTTCCTTCTTCCTAATGACTGCTGACTAATGACTAATCACTAATGACTGCTGACTAATGACTTCTACTTATCACCCGAATGGATGAGACGGATGGGCGATGTTGGTGATAACGCCTCAAGTATACGCTAATTAGGTACGTGTAAATACGTCTCACGTGCTCCGGCTCAAACCCGGTTTCTTGGTCGAAACCGGGTTTTTTATATTATTCTTGGGAAAGACGCTGCACGGATTCGCCTCCTAAAAGTCGATCGGCTTTTTGCAGAATACCGGGAATTTTCGCAGCGTGGGGGCTGTGGGCGAGACAGCGGCGCAAGTCTAATTCGTCGAGGCGATTCCCTACGGGATAGCTGCGCTTCACGGCTTTTTTGCCAGGAAACCAGTGGCTGGCGTTACCTAAGAGGTTGTAGCGCATCTTGCAATAGTCGATCATATCGTAAGCATTCGCCAAATTCCACAGCCACAAAATCACACGAATGTTAACCTCTCCGGGAGTATTTTCGATAGTTGGTAAACCGACATCCCAAGTCTTAAACCAATCTTCTCCTAATTTATCAATCGCTGCCTTTTCTAACCTTGCTAATATCGGCGGCAACAATTCATCGGCTCTATCTAACAATTCTACAGCTTTCAGATGCTCGTTGAAATCTTCAGGTTTTGCTGCACCCAAACTCAAAGTATGTACTTGCGGGTGTGACAAACAAAACAAATCGTTAAACACCATCGGACTCAGGGGATAGCACAAATCCACCAATTTTGGTGGCGGGTTGTAAAGTTGACCACCTTTGTCGGAAGGACTGATAATAAAAACGCCCATATCGTGACGTTTAGCAGCTTCAATAGCCGGCCAATTAATTTGATTGATGTAGTACCAATGCAAGTTAATATAATCAAATTGATTGGTCTCAATGGTTTTGACAATCACATCCGTCGGCCCGTGAGTTGCAAAACCAATAAACCGGACTTTGCCTTCTGCTTGCAATTGTTTAGCAACATCCATGCAGCCGCCGGGACGCATAGAGTCCTCTAGCAATTCCCACGTATTAATGCCGTGTAGGGAAAATAAATCGACGTATTCTAGTTGCAAATAAGCTAAAGATTTATTAAATTCTTCGCGAAACTCCTGGGAGTTGGCTTGGGGATTTACTTTAGTTTGAACTATCAATTTTTCGCGGGGAAACTGCGGCAAAATGCAGCCTAACTGCATCTCAGAAGTGCCGTAACCGCGAGCAGTTTCTATGTGATTGATGCCGCATTCGATAGAATAGCGAATTGTCGCTTCTACATTTTGTTGATTTTCTGGTGGAATCTCATTTGCTGGCACGTCTTGCCATTTGTGGTGATATCTCATGCCGCCACAGGAAAAGACGGGCATGGATAATTCTGTGCGGCCGAATCTGCGATATTGCATTATCAAAAAGAAGGAAGAAGGAAGAAGGAAGAAGGAAGAAGGAAGAAAGAAAGAATAAGACAGACACAGCAAACTTGATCGCGAGCCGTATTTTATGTTTAATTAGGTGAATTTAGTGAAGAATTTATCAACACATCTCACCGTAGGGTTTGCGCGGCGCATCGGCATTCATTATACCTCTTACATTCCCTCGCCATAACAGGAAATTATCTGCGTTTATCTGTGTTTATCTGCCTTATATCTGCGGTTGACCTCTTAATCTAAGATTTATGGAAAAGGTCTAGTCAACTGGTGCGCATTGTGCGCTTTACAAATTGCGCACTGCCGCTAGCGATTTCCTATTTGAAAATTTCGCGCACTACGGGTTTACCGTCTTTAATTTCTCCGACTAAAACCAAATCTGTACAGTTAACAAACAAACCATTTTCTAACACGCCGGGAATATTATTCAAAGTTTTTTCTAATTCCGCAGGATTGTCAAGGTTATCAAATTGAACATCAATTACCATATTACCTTGATCGGTAATTACTGGGCCTGCTTTTCTCACGCCCATGCGAAGTTCTGGTTTTCCGCCCAATTTTTCAATAGCGCGAGTAACGGGGGTGATTGCCATCGGTATAACTTCGATGGGGACGCGAAACGTCGAACCCAATTTATCTACCATTTTGGAACTGTCAACTACTACAATAAACTGAGTTGCGAGGTAATCGACAACTTTTTCGCGGGTGTGCGCGGCGCCGCCACCTTTAATTAAGTTGAGGTGGGGATCTACTTCATCAGCGCCGTCTATAGCTACGTCAATTCTGTCAATTTCGTCGAGGGTTGTCAGCGGTACTCCGTATTGTTTGGCTAATACTTCTGATTGAAAGGATGTCGGAACTCCTTTGATATCTTTGAGTTCACCTGATTTTATGCGATCGCCCAACGCTTGAATAGTATAAGCTGTAGTTGACCCCGTGCCGAGTCCGACTATCATACCTGATTTTACGCGATCGGCGGCAGCAAAGCCGACTTGCTGTTTCATCAATTTTACCGGGTCTTGTTCTGTGGTCATGTTCGGTACTCCTCAATAGCTTTAAGATTATATCATTTATTATGGATTTATTTAACCGCAGAGAACGCAGAGAACGCAGAGAGGAAGAAGCAGAAGAGACGGCACTCGCAAATTGTTTCAAGTGGGAAATTCTCTCTTTCTTCTCTGCGCCCTTTGCGCCCTCTGTGGTTAAATAAAAAAAATCTAGTTCACAAATCGGCGGATAATTGCCCTAATGAAAATCGGATTTCTCGATACCTATACTTGGGATTACAATATTGAAACTCCTTACCGCGAACCTTTGGGCGGCACTCAGTCGGCTATTTGTTACTTGGCTGAGGCGTTGGCTGCCGAGGGAAATGAGGTGTTTTTACTCAACAATACTTCCGAACCGGGGATGTGGCGCGGGGTTGATTGCAGGCTGCGCGTGGGAGATCAAGCTAATTTAGAATTACTGCGATCGCTCGATTTTTTAGTTATAGTCAATATAGTCGGCAAAGCGCTGGAAATTAAACCGCTTTTGGGCGAACAAACTCAATTGATTTTGTGGATTCATAACGAACCCGGCTTTGTATTTCTTGAGGATTTCAAGAATGAGCGAGAAATCAATGCTTGCGATGCCTTGGTTTTTGTTAGCGATTGGCAGCGCGAGGAATTTCACAGACGTTTTGGAATTGACTCAAATCGCAGTTGGGTTTTAAGAAATGCGATCGCACCTTGTTTCACTAATATATTTCCAGATAATATTTATATCGGAACTCAAAAATCTAGTCCGCCAATTCTAGCTTACACTAGCACTCCATTTCGCGGATTAGATATTTTATTAAAAGTTTTTCCAGAAATTCGTCAAGCTGTCCCCGGAACCAGATTAAAAGTATTTTCTAGCATGAAAGTACACCAAATAGATGACAATGAGAACAACTTTTTTTTTGGTGAACTTTACAAAGAGTGTCAGGCAACAGAAGGCGTTGATTATGTCGGTTCCGTACCGCAACCCGAACTCGTCCGGCAACTGCGTGCAGTCACAGTTTTAGCTTACCCAAATACCT
>JBDTEI010000591.1:0-2878 GCA_039922675.1 Microcoleus sp. | reverse complement strand
ATTTGGGCAGATTCCCCAGGAAAAGACCGAGGAAGCGAATTTCACTTTACTATTCCAATTGTTGAGAATCAATTGACAAATGTTAACTAATGACTAATCGTATTTAGTGCGAACGATCGACCAGAATACAATAGGTTTGTATTAAGGACTTTAGTCCTCAGAATATGATGTCTAAAGTTCTCAACATCGTTGGTGACAAGTTAAGCCACGGGTTGCATTTGTCAAGCAGCAATTATGCTCATAATTTACTCAAATTTTAGCGACAAAACTGAGATATGGGCGATCGTGCAATCCTACGAAAATACTTTGTTTTTACACGTAACTAAGGTGTACTTCAATTACATAAAAAAATATTGTAGTGCCGGTAGCGCAGATTACGAGCGTCTCAGGGCGTAAGTATCGATGCAGGATACCACAGCAAAATTTCCCCCGCAAAACCAGTCTCCGCTGCTATACCCCTTCTCGCCCACCCAAAAAATGGATACAAGCTCGTGACAGGAGTCGTGGAGATCCCAAAATTTTAGACTCCTGTTCAAGCTCCCAGATTAATCTGTGGAGTAAATCTCAAATCGACCCACCCTCAACCCTCACCCTGTTAGATCGGCCTTGCAGGTGATGTCCCCAAGGGGTGTTCACCCCTTAGGATCGAAAGTATCAAAGCAGATTCAGGACGTGCTTGTCTGTTACACCCGGTTTTTAGGCACAACTTAGGGTTTGGCTGCAAAGCGCTACCGGAATATCCCGAGAATTAAGTGGGAACGCGCACAAGTCTGGAGAGGGTAAAAGTCGATCGAATCTGTTGAGACACTGTGGCGCCAGTGTTGATTCGAGAACAGTTGAGGATGCAAATATTTCGCCCGGAAAAACTTTTTTTGCTAGAAGAATACTCAAACCTAGAGGAAAATCGATTATTTCATTTACAACCAAGATGAAATCTACCCAAGAAGCTATCGCCAACAAGCCGCAACTGCAATTAGGTTCTCAATGTCAAGCGGTATTAGAACTCGAACAACTGCTAACCAAGTTGCGGGTTTACCGGCAACCTCCGAAAGGAATTTTTAACAAAGCTGTTGAATGTGCTGTGAAACTATTTCAGTTTCGAGTTTTCTTGTCGCCGGATGGCATTGTCGGGCCGCTCACTTGGCGGCGCTTTATAGTGAAGATCCAGTGAATAGGCCGGTACTTAAATTCGGCAGTTCTGGGGAAGCAGTCACTACTGTTCAGGAAGTTCTGACGATTTCCCAGCACTATCGTGGCGAAATTGACGGCGAGTTTTCTACTCAGACGGAGGAGGCTGTTCGCGCATTTCAAAAAAGCTTTGGGATTGAGGTTGATGGGATTGTCGATCGAGAAACTTGGACTGCTTTGAGTCAAATTCCGCGCGGCTATGACCCTAATTGGTTCTTGACTTAGGCTGGGCGCGGTAAATCGTGCGATCGTCTGTGTGGGGGGAATTGGGCGAATTGTACGATGCTTCGGGTGCTGAGAGCGCACCCGAAGCATTGCGGTTTTTTTGAGATTTTTTTTTCGGGATTCGTGAAGAGAGAATTCTGTCTTCTAACTTTGGTAGAAATTACAAATTATCAATTATTAAATACTAATTAGCAATTATCAGAAAAGATCGATCGCCCAAAAACTGTTAACTTTCCTTACAATTTCGAGAACAGCGCACAGTCTGAATGATAGGATGCCGTAAAATCCTTTGGATATATCTATGGCAGAAGAACTGACTGGACAACCCCCAATCTTCGGCGGCAGCACCGGCGGCTTGCTGACCAAGGCGCTAGTTGAAGAGAAGTATGCTATCACTTGGACTAGCCCCAAGGAGCAGGTGTTTGAAATGCCTACAGGTGGCGCTGCGATTATGCGTCAAGGCGACAACTTGCTGTATCTGCCCCGGAAGGAGCAGTGCATCGCTTTGGGCGGCCAGCAACTGCGGGCGAAATTCAAAATCACGAACTACAAAGTTTACCGCGTATTTCCCGACGGTTCTAATGAGTACCTGCATCCCAAGGATGGCGTGTTCCCTGAGAAGGTGAACGAAGGTCGTCCCTACGTCGGTAAGATTGACCGCAATATTGGCAGCAATCCCAATCCGATTAAGGTGAAGTTCACCGGTAAGAAAACCTACGAAGTTTAGGTCAGGACTGCATTGCTGAGCAAAACATAGGTAAGATTGCCTGGAACTGCTCAGTTAAGACAGATCCCCCCTAGCCCCCATTAGGAAGGGGGGGACAAGAGTATTCTCTTTCATCCCCCTTCCTAAGGGGGATTGATGGGGGATATGGACTCGGATAAAAGCGAGATTTATCAATGGTTTTAGGGTTAAGTTGAGAGCAATGGGCTTCGCCCGAATTCTACTGCAAACATCAAATCTAATTAAAACTTAATCATTAAATTAAAAATGAATGTCGCAATCAGGCGATCGCAGATTTGTGATATCGATGTTTGCGCTCGCATTAATTATGAAGCTTTTAAAGATATTTCCGATCGCCATTGCTTCCCTCATACAGATTTTCTGACGGTAGAGTTGGCTGCCGAAATCACTCGGTTTTGGATCGAAAGTCCGTCGTTTTTTGGCATTGTAGCCGAGAGTGAAGGTGCGGTTGTCGGCTGCGGTTTTATGGACGAACGCAACCCGATTCGCGGTATCGGGCCCGTCAGTGTCGCGAGCGCTTTTCAAGGACGCGGCGCGGGACGAGAAATCATGAAAGCCTTGCTGGAACGGGGAAAAGACGCGGAGGGCATCCGTTTGGTGCAAGAATCTTTCAACATGGCTGCGCTGTCGCTGTACGCTTCTCTGGGTTTTGAGGTGAAAGAACCTTTCGTGCTAATGGAGGGGAAGTTTCGCAGCCAGCCGCAATATGGGTTTGAGGTG
>JBDTEI010000590.1:0-5758 GCA_039922675.1 Microcoleus sp. | reverse complement strand
TGAGTGCGATCCCAGAGGCAAAGATGCTCAACCAGATTTGTGCAAAGCTGCTAAGATTCAAGCTTATCCCACTTGGGAAATTCGCGGGAAATATTACACCGGTAGGCTATCTTTGGAAAAACTTGCTCTTTTATCAGGTTACAAAGGCAGCAGCAATTTTCAGCCACAACTTCCCTCTCCTTAAAATTCTCTAAATCTATGGTGCGCACTGCGCACCTAAAAATATGACTTTTATGACTCTAACTTCTGAATAATATGAATTGACATCACAGCGATCTGGTTGTTTAATGGTAATTAGGCAGACCGATCTATTTTGATTTCAGATTTGCAGTTATTCAGGAGACTGAAATGATGCAGTTACAATCTATCAAAAAACAAATAATTTTTAGCAGTTTGCTGTGCTTCTCGGTAATTGCATTTCCGGTAGCAAGCCAAGCTATAACAGTACAAGAAGTACCGAATCCCCGCCAAAATCACACTTGGGTAACGGACAAGGCAAACATCCTCAGCGACAGCACGGAAACTCAGCTAAATCAGATGATTGCGGAGTTGGAGGCAAAAAATGGCTCAGAAATTGCTGTTGTGACAGTGCCTAATACTAAGCCATCGGCGACACCAAAAGCATTTGCTACAGAATTATTTAACTATTGGGAAATTGGCAAAAAAGGTAAAAATAACGGAGTTTTATTGTTGATTTCTTCGGGTGAAGGTCGCGTTCAAATTGAAACAGGTTCTGGCATTCAAGACATTCTGCCCGATGCGAAAACAGTGAGTATTATTCAAAGGGAAATTACGCCAAAATTCAAACATCAGGACTTTGATGGTGGCACATTGGCGGGGACAAAGGCGTTAGTTAATGTTTTGCAAACTCCGATCGCAAACGTGCAATCTCAAAACGCGCTGCCTTTGGCTCCAATAGTACCATCTCAAGCGCGAACACCGTCGGCAATACCTGCTGAATCACCAGTTGTTACGAATAGTGGCTCCACAGGTGAGTCGTTGAGATTTTTCTTAATCTTTTTCTCAGCGATAGGATGGGTAATTTGGTGTAGGAGCTCCTCTGCTAATGGTAGCAGCAGTAGCAGTAGTAGCAGTAGCAGCGATTACAGTAGCAGCGATTACAGCAGTAGCGACTCCGGCGGTAGCTTTGGTGGTGGTGACTCTAGTGGTGACGGTGGCGGTGGAGATTGGTAATAGTAAACTCGTTGCTTATGCTGGTGAACCTGTGCGCAATGCGCACCCTACAAAGTCAATCGGTGCGCGGTGCACGCCCTACTTTTTTACTTGCTAAAATAGTCTTCAACTATTTTCAAAATCCGGGAGGCTGCTAAACCGTCTCCAAAGGGATTGATTGCCATTGCCATTGCGTCGTAAGCTGTAGAATCACTGAGCAATTCTGTGGCTTCTGCTGTGATTGTATCCGAATTTGTACCGACAAGTTTAGCGGTTCCGGCGGCAATTGCTTCGGGTCTTTCTGTGGTTTCTCGCAATACTAAAACAGGCTTGCCCAAACTCGGTGCTTCTTCTTGCAAGCCGCCGGAATCTGTGAGGATTAAATGACATCTCTGCATCGCTCCTACTAATTCTGCGTAATCCAATGGTTCTGTTAAAAAGATTCTTGAATGGTCGCCTAAAAGAGATTTTAAAGGTTCCCGAACGGTCGGATTTTTGTGCAGTGGTAAAAGTAAGGCTGTATCGGGAAATTTATCTAAGATTTGGATGAATGCCCGCGCAATTCCTGTTAATGGTTTTCCCCAATTTTCGCGGCGGTGTACTGTTGCTAAAATAGTGCGATGTTTGCTCCAATCTAGGTTTGGAATGTTGCATTCGGGTTCGCGTTTGGCGACGGATAACAAAGCGTCGATGACTGTGTTGCCTGTAAGGTGAATTTCTCCTAAAACACCCGATCGCCCTAAATTCTCCGCAGCCAGCGCTGTTGGGGCAAAATGCAGCCGTGTGAGCTGCGAAATTAACCGCCTGTTAGCCTCTTCGGGATAGGGATTGAACACGTCGTCCGTCCGCAATCCGGCTTCTACATGACCTACGGGTATTTTCTGGTAAAATGCAGCCAAAGCTGCGGCAAACGCTGTCGTTGTATCGCCTTGTACCAATACGATTTCGGGCTGCAACTCTTTAAACAAAGCTTCCAAACCCTGCAAACTCCGGGATGTAATATCCGTCAAGCTTTGCTGGTGCTGCATAATTGCTAAATCTCGATCGGCTTTTAGGTCAAACATCTGCATCACTTGCTCGACCATTTCTCGGTGCTGACCTGTTAAAATTACTTGGGTGTCAAAGTTTGGCGAACTTTTGAACAGTTGAATTACTGGGGCTAGTTTAATCGCTTCCGGGCGAGTTCCTAGGACGATACAAACGCGGCGTGTGGCTTCGGGCATGGTAAAGTTGGGTAGTTGAGATTTGCGAGGCTGTTAAAGGCAGAAGATTTTATAGCTGGTTTGAATCGTTGGTTAATAAGATTTTTTTTAACCGCAGAGGGCGCAGAGGGCGCAGAGAAGGGAGATAAGAGAGATAGAAAGTGGTTTGTTTACTGATTTATATTGTTTATGCTCGCACTGTTTGTACATTTTTATTTTTTAATTTGTCATGCCATATCGATACATTCTATTTTACAAACCCTACGACGTTTTAACTCAATTCACTGACAATTCAGGGGAAACTAAACGCAGCACTCTTAAAGACTATATTCCGATTCCTGATGTTTATGCAGTCGGAAGGCTCGATCGCGATAGTGAAGGTTTGTTACTGTTAACCGATGACGGACAAATGCAGCACCGACTCAGTGACCCGAAATTTGCTCATCCTCGCACTTACTTGGTGCAAGTCGAACGGGTTCCTGATGCGGGTGCGATCGCCCTTTTGCAGACAGGTATCACAATTCAAGATTATCGGACTCGATCGGCAAAAGTGCAATTATTATCAGCAGAACCCCAATTGCCGCCCCGCGAGCCCCCGATTCGATTTCGCAAAAACATTCCGACAGCTTGGCTGGAAATGACCCTGACCGAAGGCCGCAACCGCCAAGTGCGCCGGATGACCGCAGCAGTAGGGTTTCCAACGCTGCGGTTGGTGAGAAGCGCGATCGGGAATTTGCGTCTCGAAGGCCTCAAACCCGGTGAATGGCGCGAATTAACTCAAATAGAAATCAAACTATTTTAAGACTTGCACAGAACATCATCTCCGGTTCCCAGCCCGCATCCTACTTTCTAGGTGGCAAAATAAAACTCTCCTTTCCATCCTGATCTTTTCGCACCACAGCTCCCAACTTTACCAGAGCTTGTTTTGCCCTTTGACGCACCAACTTATCAGTTGTTTGAGCATAAACAGTGCTCCAAGCAGTAAACCGCACGGGCACGCTATCGGGATCTCGGCGCAAATATTCAGCAGTTGCTCGAAACATCGGCGCCAATTTCGGGCCGTCGGGCGTGTTTTCTACCCAATCAGCGGCCATTTCGTGAGAGTGAATTGAGTTTGGAATGTCGCCCAACAGCAGCAACTCATCAAGACCTTTCGTTCGCCACACAATCCACGCTTTGGGATGAGGTTCCAGCGAAAGGGCGTTAGTACCCCGCTCGATCAACTTAACGGCAGTTTCAGGCTTTCCCTGATAAAAAGAAACGGCTGTGGACAGAAACAGGTAGATGTCAGCCCACCTGGGGTCGCGCTTGGTAATTATGTCAAAATAATCTTCGCTGAGATTGTAGCCCGTCACATCTCGCGCTTCGTCGTCGCCAAAATACTGCAAAAATTTGAGAAATGTCCAATCGGCAATTAAATTGTCAAACCCAAAACTAGGGAGAGTTTTGAGGATTTTTAGCCGCAGGGCTTCTTGCTGGGAGGCTTGCTTGAAACTGGCAGCAGACATGGCAGAGAGCGGCTTCTGCCCCTGAACGGCAACTGGGGGCATTCCGCCCAATTGTCCGATCGACTGCATGGTAATGACGCCAGCCAGCGCTGCTGCACCGATAACTCCATTCAGGAGCAGGCTCAACCACTTACGGGAAAATTGTGCGATTTTAGCTTCCACGGCACCTTTAAATCCAAGTTTTAAATTAAGTTTATTAAAATACACTAATGATTAGTGGGCGATCGACTATGAATCTCGTTAAACTATCCAAAGGGATGCTATGGCCTCCACAACATAGTTTAAGTAGTAGTTTGAGATTTTTTAGCAATCAAAAATCTCAAGTCAAAAATCTAAAATCGAATTGAGCCAAAATTCAATGAATCAAGCCCGCAGACGCTTTTCTAAGTTACAGGCAGCCCTGTTCACTGGGGCGATGGCAGCAACCGCTTCGATATCTTTACTCGTTCCCAGTCTGAGTCAATCAGTCCGCGCCGAGCTTCAAGATAGCCCCAAAGCTGTCTTAGACGAAGCTTGGCAAATTGTGAACCGAGATTATGTCGATCCCACCTTTAACAAGACTGACTGGCAAGCCACCCGCCAAGAATTGCTGAGCAAAAATTATACTTCTCGCGAAGCTGCCTACACCGCCCTCCGCAATGCCCTAGAGAAATTAAAAGACCCCTACACGCGCTTCATGGATCCGAAGCAGTACGAAGCCCTGAAGAGTCAGATCTCCGGGGAACTGACAGGGGTGGGGATGAGGCTCGAAGAAGATCAGAAAACGAAGGCGATCACGGTAGTTGAGCCGATGGAAAATTCCCCAGCCCTGAAGGCAGGGGTTCAAGCTGGCGATACGATTTTGATGATTGACGGCAAACCTACCAAAGGCATGACTGTCGCGGATGCTGCTCAGGTAATTCGGGGCCCTGAAGGCACAAAAGTCACCCTGCAGATGGCTCGTCAGGGCAAAAGTGACTTTGATATCACTCTGACTAGGGCGAAAATTGAGGTAGCAGCGGTTCGCTACAGCCTCAAGAATGAAGCCAACCAGAAAGTCGGTTACATCCGCTTGCAAGAGTTTAGCTCCCACGCCGGCGAACAAATGCAGCGGGCGATTAAAAAGCTCTCGGATGAAAAAGCTGATGCTTTTGTGTTGGATTTGCGGGGTAATCCCGGTGGGTTGCTGTCGGTGAGCATTGATATCGCGCAGATGTGGATGGATTCAGGGGCGATCGTCCGTACAGTCGATCGCGCAGGAGATGCTCAGGAAATGCGCGCTAACCGCACTGCCATCACTGACAAGCCTTTGGTGGTGCTCGTGGACAAAAACTCGGCCAGCGCCAGCGAGATTTTGTCAGGTGCGCTGAAGGACAACAAACGCGCGACTGTGATGGGCGGCCAAACTTTTGGCAAGGCTTTGGTGCAGTCTACGCATACTTTGTCTGACGGTTCGGGATTGGCGGTGACGATCGCCCACTACTATACCCCCAACGGTACGGATATCAACCACAAGGGCGTTACTCCCGATGTCAAGGTGGAAGTTACCGACGAACAAAAGCTGCAATTAGTTAACAAACCGGCGTTGGTGGCGACGAAGGACGATCCTTGCTACGCGCAGGCGATCGCACTTTTGAAAACTACCGCTGCGTCTGCCCATCCCACTACTGGTAAGCAGGCTATTGCTCCTAAAAAGTAGTTGAAACTGTTAGCCATTAACAATTAGCTTTAAGATAAAACCCGCCTGTGCGGGTTTTGTTTTTGTAGTTTGATTTAGCCTCAAATTGCTAGAAGATTATTTGTAATAACAGCCAACTATTTAATCCGACTATCATACTAGCCACTAACCAAGCTAACGCTTTCAGCCAAAATGGATTCACAAACTCTCCCATCAAG
>JBDTEI010000589.1:0-5171 GCA_039922675.1 Microcoleus sp. | reverse complement strand
CTACCTTCTATCTTCCGCCTGTCACTTTGTCAATCCAATTAGTATCACGATAAATGTATGGTGCGCCGCAGCGCACCTTACCCCAATATCAGACCGAAAGCTCTCGTTAAGGAATCCTTTAAAATTGCGATAGCCACTAGCAATTAGCAATTAGATATTACTACTTCGACAATTCGACATTGAGTTCGTTCACAACACGGCGTTTAAGCGCGACTGAGTTGTCTCTGGGCAGCAAGTCAAATACTTTCCTAAAGGCATCGTCTACCTTCTCAAAAGGTATTTGTCCTTTTTCGTTAAAAACTATTTTTCCCGATTGGTCTAGGATAACAGTTTGAGGTACGAAGCCTTCGTAATAATGTCCTGGTTCGGTGAGTTTCGGTGACGGTTGTGGAGGCAAAGAGTCAATGCTTATCGGCATGAAATCGGCTTCGCGGCCGTAAAATTCCTGGAGTTGAGAGACGACGATCGCGTATTGCTTGGAGTCGCTGCTATCGTCTGTGTAAAAAACTAACAATGCGGGTTTTTTGCGTTTGAAAGAATCTGTCAGCTTGACTTTAGGAGGGACAAGGGAACCGTTGCCGGCGTAGAGAGCGAAGATGGTGCCGTCAAAGCGATCGTCCGTGAGTGTGGCGAAGGCTGGCGGTGTACCAGTTAGCAGTATCAAGCTAAGTGTCAGCGTCACAGTTAACAGACTGGCTGACAAGATTCGCCGCAGCAACCGGAGGCCAGAAGCAGCAGTAACAATTAAATTTTTAGACTCGGAAAATATCATAGGTTGTGGGCAGTTGCTGTAAGCTGGCGAAATCAGAGGCCAAAACTTTTATAAGTTTATCAGCAAAAGGTATGTAAATGTTTTTGAGCAGGTTAAAGCCGCAGTCTGCGATCGACTATCATAACTTGCTTCTAGAACCCATTTGATATCTATTCGTGTAATCGCCAGCCTCATGCCCCACGAAGATTTTACATTTTTTGCCCGCGCATCGCAATGCCTGATTTTTATCCCTTTGTCTGTTGAGTTAGTTGAGACAGCTTGACCGTGACCCTGACATTTCAATAAAATATCTCAAATGGGTTTTATACGCAATCATTTTTGATTGATGTGGGTTCATTTTTTTGAGTCGGCAATGGTGCCTGCTTTTTTGTGGGGTCTTTTTTGTTGTTTCGATCGGATTTTATGGGTTGTGCCCTAGCCGCTACCGATCGGGGCTACCCGTTTCATGATTGACAGCCACCAAAATAACACGGCTGCGTCACAGGGATATCTAAACCAGCCTGTAGAATCGGTATAGTATTGCCAAATTCATCGCTCTGATTGTTTCCTATGGTTCTGACCCTATTAGCTGCGGCAACTACTGACGAGGTAGTTAATCTAGACTTTGTTGACTTAGGTTGGTTCAACATCATTCTCTTAGGAATTGTCCAGGGTGTGACTGAGTTACTGCCCATCAGCAGCACGGCCCACCTGCGCATTGTACCCAGTTTGTTGGGTCTTCCCGATCCCGGTTCGGCTTTTTCGGCAGCGATGCAGTTAGCCAGTCTGGTGGCAGTGGTAAGTTATTTTTGGCACGATCTCAAGCATTTAACCGGCTCGACTGTGCGGGCGATCGCCGACAAGAACTATGAATCGAGCGAATTTCGCCTAGTTCTGGGGTTATTGGCCGGCACTGTGCCGATCGCCATTGCGGGACTGCTGCTCAAGAAAACGCTGAATGCACCCAATTCACCGATGCGGGGCTTAATCGTCATCGGCGCGGCATCTATGGTGATGGCAGGCTTGCTAGCCCTAGCAGAGAAGCAAGGAGGGCGCGATCGCACCTTCAAACAACTCACCCTGATGGACGGCATTTGGGTCGGCATCGCCCAAGCCTTTGCCTTAATTCCGGGAGTATCGCGATCGGGTTCCACCCTTACCGCTGGCTTACTTCTGGGAATGGAACGCGAAACCGCAGCCCGCTTTTCCTTTCTGCTGGGATTACCCGCTGTGATTTTGGCGGGAGCCCTAGAACTGCATACATTGATGAAAGCCGGTCTGAGCGGCTACGGCTGGTTTATCCTGCTACTAGGTCTGACAAGTGCAAGTATTTCCGCCTTCTTAGCCATTTTTGGGCTGTTGCGCTATCTGGAACAGCACAGCACTTGGGCATTTGTCTGGTATCGCTTCATCATGGGTGCGTGCTTGATTCTGAGTGTGGTGATGGGTTGGCGACCTAATCTTTAGAAGTGCAGGGATAGAACGTCCGAGGGGGCGGGCTAGGAGTGTCCGCCCACAATAAAAATTATTTGTTTTGGCATCGGCTTCTAGCTTCTAATAATGGTGCAAGATGTTAAATCGAACTGATAACTAGAAACAGAAAACTAGGAACTGACAACTCATGATAGCTTTGCTTGACGCACTCCTGGCTCAAACGCCCGCTGCTGATGTTTCCGGGCCCGCTCCACTCAATCTAGTGCAGACGATTGTTTTAGGAATTGTACAGGGATTAACAGAGTTTTTACCTATCAGCAGCAGCGCTCATTTGAAGGTAGTGCCGATCGCTCTGGGATGGGGCGATCCGGGGGTTGCCTATACTGCTATTATTCAATTGGGCAGCATTGTGGCTGTGCTTTGGTACTTTTGGAAAGACTTAACAACTATAACTTTTGGTGCTGTAGACGCTGTGGTGCGGCGTGACTACGAATCGCAAGAGTTTAAAATGGCTTTGGGGATTGGTTTGGGAACAATACCTATAGTCTTTTTTGGGCTGCTAATCAAGATATTGGTTCCAGATTTTAACAAGTCGCCGTTGAGGAGTTTGGTCAGCATCGCCATTGCTTCGATTTTCATGTCGCTGCTGTTAGCAATAGCCGAAAAAATTGGCAAGCGCGATCGCACCTATGAAAAGTTAACTGTCCAAGACGGGATTTTGATGGGATTAGGTCAAGCAATGGCGTTGATTCCGGGGTGTTCGCGATCGGGTTCTACCCTAACAGCAGGATTGTTCATGGGATTGGAAAGAGCCGCCGCCGCACGGTTTTCTTTTTTATTGGGAATTCCGGCTATTACTCTGGCGGGATTAGTAGAATTGAAGAGTGTTTTAGCAGAAGGAATCGGCGCTGGAGTTGTGACTTTGGCACTGGGAACGATTTCGGCGTTTATATTTTCTTATTTGTCGATCGCGTGGCTGATGAAATTCCTGCAAACTCAAAATACCTGGGTGTTTGTGTGGTACCGGCTAGCCTTTGGCGTAGCGATTTTGACCGCGCTCGCAGGTGGAGCATTGAGAAATATCTAAAACAATACTGACTTGTACCTAATCATAGCCCTTCTCCTAACTGTAAGGTATATCCGGTAATTGGTAAAGGGCTATGCTGCTGAATTTAGGTGACTTGAAAAGGAGAGTGACTGTGAAAAAAGTAGCAGTATTTGGCAATGCTGGAGGCGGTAAATCCACTCTCAGCAAGAGATTATCGGACATCTCTGGATTACCGCTTCACGTCTTGGACAAGCTTAAATATCGATCGGGTGGCCTTGAGGTTTCACAGGAAGATTATAAGCGCGCCCATCAGGAAATTTTGCAGACTGACAGATGGATTATTGACGGGTTTGGTTGCCTGAAAACCGTCTGGCTGCGACTTGATGAGGCGGATACCCTGGTTTTTATCGATTTACCGCTATACGTGCATTTCTGGTGGGTGACTAAACGAATGATCTCGGGTAACATTAAACCGCCCGAAGGCTGGCCAGAAAACAGCCCAATCTTAAAGAGTTCGATTAGCAGTTACCGCGTGCTTTGGTTGTGTGACAAATATTTGACCCCAAAATATCGCGAATATATCGATCGGGCGCGAAGTACCAAAAATGTCTATCACATCCGATCGACTAAACAGATTTCGCAATTTTTTGAATCGATTGAAAATCAAACTAACTTTGAAGATAGTGCGCCAGCCTAACGACTGAAATGAACTCAACCTGTATGTTGAACTTGAACGGGACGTGCTATAGTTGCCGTTAATATTTATGTAGCACCACAATTCGGCTTTCGCCGGCGCTAAGCGATGTCTACCGAAACATTAGTTAACTGGCTCGAAGAGAGCACCGAATTAGGCATATTATCCCGCGACATTTTACAGGCGATCGCGCTGGAAATGGAAATGTCAACTTTTCCACCGGGATTTCGAGTGGTAATCGAAGATACGCCCGTCAGCAATCTATACATCCTAGAAAGTGGACAAGCCGATCGCTACCGCCGCAAACAACCCGGTTTAATGTGGGGGAGTAGTTTGTTACCGGGGGCGATCGTCAATTTATCAGCCCTCCAGCGATCGCAAGCTGCGGATAGTCGCATTATTGCTCGGACAGAGTGTAAATTTTGGGTAATTAGTGCCGATCGCTGGCGCAGTTTGCTAGAAAGATATCCACGCATCACCGAAGCCTACGCTCAACGTTTGGCTGCGAAATTAGAGCAGCTAGAAGCACAAATCGCCTACGAACGAGAGCGTCAAAATGCCCTCCGCAGCTATCTAGTACCGCAGGCGAAACGGGGAGTAATTGGGAATAGCCGTTATGCGGTGAAATTGCGCCAACAAATTCGGGCTGCATCGAGTGACGAGCGATCGGTATTAATCTCTGGCGAACCTGGTTTAGAAAAAGATAATTTAGCTGCTTTAATTCATTTCGGTTCCCAGCGCCGCAACGAGCCAGTTATTCAGATCAAAAGTGCTTTGCTTCAGGCTAATGGAGCGGAATTATTCGGGCGTTTGGGCGGCAAACCGGGACTGCTGGAATGGTTGGGCGAAGGGACGTTAATTTTCAATGACGTGCAAGAATTACCAGCCCAATTATGCCCCCAAATTCAGCAACTATTAACCGAGGGAACTTATACACTAGCAGTCAGAGAAGGACAAATACCACCGCCACCGCGTTCTACTAATGCCCGCATAATTTTAATCTCAGAAATTGTGCAACCCAAGCTAGATAAGCTGACGCAACACAAGATTAAAGTACCGTCATTGCGGGTGCGCAAAGAAGATTTAGAGGCACAAGTCAACTATTATCTCAAGATTTTTTCTCGCAACAAGAAATTAGTCAAGCCCCAAGTCACGCCGGAAGCAATTCGCCGTTTGCAAGCCTACGATTTTCCGGGGAACTTGCAGGAATTGCAGGGAATGGTCGATCGCGCTTTAGTTCAAGC
>JBDTEI010000588.1:0-5104 GCA_039922675.1 Microcoleus sp. | reverse complement strand
CAGGGGAAATGCTGGGAATTCTCGGCAAGAATGGTGCGGGAAAATCGACGCTATTGCAACTTATCGGCGGTATCGGGCGTGCTGAAGAAGGAACGATTAAAGTTAATGGCAGAATTGGCGGTTTGTTAGATTTGGGTGCGGGTTTTCATTCAGATTTAACGGGCAGAGAAAATGTGTTTGTGGGTGCGGTGGTGGCCGGTTTGACTCGCCGGGAAGCGGCGCGCCGGTTTGACGCTATTGTTGAATTCGCGGAATTAGAACAGTTTATCGACAGCCCGCTGCGGACTTACAGCACGGGGATGCGAATGCGGTTGGCTTTTTCGGTGGCAATTCATACTAATCCAGAGGTGCTGTTAATTGATGAATATTTGTCGGTTGGGGATGTGGCTTTTCAAAGTAAATGTTTGAAAAAAATCGACGAATTTAAGAATCAAGGAGCGGCGATTGTTTTAATTTCTCACAGTGCGGCGCAAATTCAAAAAACTTGCGATCGGGGTATGTGGCTGCGGGAAGGTAAAATCATGGCTTACGGGGAGACGGAAGTCGTAGTCGGCCAGTATTTGTCGGAAATGCGATCGGAAACTGACAAGCGCACTCCCATGCGTCCTCCTCAAGTTACAAGTACGGGTTCAGAATTGCGAGTTAATGAAAACCGTTTCGGTTCTTTGGACGTAGAAATTACGGATGTAAAAGTGTTGCCGGATGAGGAAATAGACAGCGGCGATACTGTTACTATAGAAATTCATTATTCGGTACCAAAGCCTATTTCTGCTGCTATTTTTAGCGTGACAATCAGCCGGGAAGACGGTCAAAGTTGTTTCGAGACTAATACTAATCAAATGGGCAGGTTGATACCGCTGGCGAAAGGTAAAGGCAAAATCCAGCTACACATAGATAGGCTAGATTTAGGAAACGGTCAGTATTACGTGAATCCTGGGGTTTACGAGCAGAGTTGGGCTTACGCTTACGATTATCACTGGCACATTTATCCGCTGTACGTGCGATCGAATGTACACCAAAAAACGATTCTTTGTCCGCCCTACCGCTGGGAGTTTGACGGCAAAAAGCAGGTTGCAGATTTGCCAGAAACAACTGAGAAAGTTCACGCTTTGAATAAAAATAATCCCAGCTACGCCAAGATTTCGACTCAGTTGAAAAATAAGCAGTCACCAGACTTTTTAATGATTGGCGCTCAAAAGTGCAGCACGGAAGCTTTATACGGCTATCTCGAAAATCACTTGCAAAATATCAAAGAAGGTGCTAAACAAGTACACTTTTTTGAATTGAATTTTGAGCGCGGTGTAGAGTGGTATAGCAAGCAGTTGACGCGGAGTGTTGCGGGTGACAAAGTGCTGCTATGGGAGATGACTGCTTACTATATTTACCATCCGTTGGTGGCCGAGCGAGTTTACAAGTGTTTCCCGGATGTTAAGCTGATTGTGATGCTGCGCAACCCGGTACAAAGAGCGTGGATGCACTATCATTTAGAAGTGGCAATCGGCTGCGAAAAGCTGGATTTTGAAAAGGCGATCGCTTCTGAACCCGATCGGCTGAAAGGAGAGATTGAAAAAATCAAAGCCGACGAAGGTTATTACAGTTTCAATCACCAGCATTATTCCTATTTGTCGCGGGGAATTTATGTCGAACAAATCAAGAATTGGCTCGATTATTTCCCTCGGGAACAGTTGCTAATTCTCAAAAGCGAAGATTTTCATAAAAAACCGGGGAATGTTTTTTCTCGGGTGTTAGACTTTTTGGATATTAAGGCGACTGCTATCAAAGAATATCAGGGTAATAGTGCTGAGGATTACAGTAATATGCCTGCGGAAATAGAACAAGAATTAACCAGTTATTTTAAGCCTTATAATCAGGAGCTTTCTGATTTATTGAAGGAAGATTTTAGTTGGAGTTAGAATGTTTTTGAAACCGCAGATTAACGCGAATTAACGCGGATAAATACGGTAAGATATAATTCCTGTATGGTTGGTTTTGCCAACCATATTTAATTTTACCAACAATCTAGATCAACCCGCACGCAACGCAACAAATTAGATCGCCCGTTTATCAATATAAAATCTAACAATGAAACGAATATTTTTAGTAGGAGCTCCAAGAAGCGGCACAACAATTCTTCAGAGTTTATTAGCTGCTCATCCCGAAGTTATTTCTTTTCCTGAATCTAAGTTTTTTCACTATTTATTGTATGATAAGTTTGCCGAAAATTTGCCAAGTAGGATGGAAGCCTTTTTCAAGGATGAGATTAAGCGTCCTGAACTTTTGCAAGGTTTTGATGACAGTCAAACTGTAGCAGCTAAAGTTAGTTGGTTTGTCGGGATTTTGGATGGTTTGGCTGCGGAACAAAACAAAACTATTTGGTTGGAAAAAACGCCGGAACACATTTATTTTATTGAGGATATAGAGCGCTTTTTACCTGATGCAAAATTTATACATATTTTGCGAAACAGTATGGATTGCATAGCTTCTATGTATGAGGCTACTCGGGATTTTAACGAATTGTGGGGCGGTGGTTGGGATTTAGATCGCTGTATCGATCGATGGAAATATGCAGTATTAACTAGCTATAAATATCTTAATAAATCCAATCATATTTTGGTTAAATATGAAGATCTTGTAGATAATAAAAAATTAGTCCTAGAGGATATTTGTAATTTCCTTGAAATTGAGTATGATGCTGGAATGCTGATTAATTATAAGGAAATAGCAGCTAAGCTTAGTTTGAATTTACCTTGGCATCAAGGAATTGCCAGGGATATTCAAAGCAATAAGGTTCACAAATATCATGGAGTTTTTAAAGATAGTGAAATTAAAAATATTCTAACTCATATCGAGTGGGTAAATTCGAGAATTGCCTACAAGGTTACGGTGGATGTGAGCGAATTAATTTCGGATATTAATGTTCCGCAAATATACGAGCGCCTTTCCTGTACAATCAAACTAGAAGGCGATGAACTGGGAACTGTTGAATTGCCCATCTGTGACGGGATTGTGGCGGGTGCGGTGTTGGCGGATGCGATCGCAGCCCAGTTTGCTTGGCCAATACTTTCACGCTTTTTTCAATACAATCCAGAAACTCCCCAATTGGAATGGACGCTATTTTTACAGGAAATCTGGAATCGTCCGAATTGGCTTGAGACTCATTTTTACAATCCCGAAACAGCCGATGAAGCAGTCACAATCACCCTCGATAGAGACTTGATTGCTGTGGAAGTCAGCGCAGAATTACCTAACATAAAAGTTGAGGTTTCAGAAATTGACGTGCTGGTGACAGTAGGCGGTGTTGCTATCGGTATTGTAACCGTTGCGGTGGAAAATAATTTTGTTTCTGCTCAAAAAGTGCGATCGACAATTACTCGAAATATCGGTTTTGAGTTGTGCATCGCCAGCGTGCGAGAAGCTTTGCTGGGAAAACCGTTAGATAGTGAGAAATCGTTGCGATCGCGCTTAGCGTCTGCCGCCCAACAAAGATCGAATCAGCCCGACTGGTTGAATGCACCGGGTTCTGGCGTCATTTACCCGCCAAATGTGGTGATGTTCGGCAGGCGATGTGGTGCAACAGGAACCAGTGTCAGCCGTCGGGCCGCACTCCCGGCGCAGGCGCTGCGAGAATTAGCCAACTCGGCAGCAATCGCAGGGGAAGCAACAATGCAAATTCCCCGAGAAAACGAATTGCCAAATCAAGTATTTTACGCACCAGAAATCATTTGGCAAAAATCGCCTTACCGAGAAGTTTCTCACTCAGTCAAACCTCAAGTATTTGACAATGATAGCGTTACAGAAAAACTCCCGATTCTCGCCTACCGTCGCATTTCTCTCGATGGTTTAAATGCAATTACTCCGCAGGTTTTTGAACAACAGTTGCAGTATCTCAAAGAAAATGGTTATTACAGTGCGATTTTGGAAAATTGGCAAAATGCGCAACTAACTAAAACTCCTTTACCCGGTAAAGCTGTATTAATAACTTTTGATGGCGGCTATCTCGACTTTTTTACCTACGCTTTCCCTCTCCTAAAACAGTTTAATTTTACAGCGACTGTTTTTATAGTAGCCGAGTCGATAGGAAAGACAAATAGTTGGGAAAAAGCCGAATTTGAACAAGTGCAGTTAATGGGATGGCCGGAAATTCGACAACTGCGGGATGCAGGGATTGAATTTGGTGCGATGTCTGCTACTCATCAACCTCTGACTGCATTTTCGCCCACAGAAATTGTGCGCGAGGCGGCGAAATCCCGCGCAATTTTAGAACGGGGATTAGGGAAATCCGTCAGATATTTTGCCTATCCTTACGGGGATGTCGATAAAATTGTAGAGCATTTAATCGGAGCCAGTGGGTATAGTTTTGGTGTATCCTACGGGTCGAACTTTAGCAATTTTGACGATTCTTTAATGTCGCTACCACGCCTTCAAGTCACAGCAGAAAATTTCTGGCAATTAGGTTTTTAGCCCGATTAATTTGTCCTTATTCAAGGCTAGTAGTGGCGGGTTAAGCTAGCAATCTCAACCAACAGCAGACAATTTCAGTACAAAACCCGCCCTAACCCAGCGACTTTCTCAGCCCCTGCAACAATCCCTTAAATTTCCGCCGCAAATAACCGCCGAATCCTCTCGAAATCTTCTCAAACTTATAATCAAATAAAATATCCATCACATCTTCAGTTTTCATGTACTTTAAATAAGAAATCATTTTGTCTGTCAGTTCATCATTAACATCATCGATATACTTTCTCACCGCCAACCTTTCCGAAATATGCCATTTCTTATCGAACTTGCGGTGCATTTCTGTCTCATAATCTCCAAAATCTGAGATTTTCCCATCCAGATATTTTTCAATGTATTTCCCGGCTATTTGGGCACCATCCATCCCGTGTCTAATCCCCTCGCCGCCCAGAAAATTAACTGTTGAGACAGTATCGCCGATCGCAATTATATTCTCCTTATAATAAATATCCCGTAAACCGCGACTGTACTTAAGCGTCGAACCGTGTTTGTCAATAATTTTATAATTTTTCGACTTCAAATATTCATCAATCAGCAAATCAATATATTTTTTCAGCGGTGACAAATGCTTAATTGTTTTAGAATCTAA
>JBDTEI010000587.1:0-5797 GCA_039922675.1 Microcoleus sp. | reverse complement strand
GAAATCCTGATGGATATTGACAAACAACTGTCGCCCGACAGAACAGCCGACACCGATGTCGAACAACTCGAATGGCTCAAACAAAGATTGATTGCATCTTGGGGCGATTCCCAGGTGCGTGGGCGAGTAATTTACCTGCACCATCCCCCCTACGTGACCGAGGCGACAAAGTGGAATCAAGCTCAAACTTTGGCGGTGCGGTGGCGTTTGCGCGAGGTACTCGATGCGGTGGGCGATGCGGTTGGGAAGGAGGCGCGGGGGCGATCGCTAGTAGATTTGGTGCTGACTGGCCACGCGCACTGTTTGGAATACCTGAAGACTGGGGATACTGGACATGGCGACTCCGGCATTAATTGGATTGTCTGCGGGGGAAGCGGCCACAGTCTGCGTCGCCAGCGCCCGGAAGGCCCGATGTTGCAGGAAGCATTGAGTCTTGAAGGCGATCGGTTGGGGCGCGAGTCCGGTTCCGCCAAAGCAGGCCAGGGGATAGCAGAATCTTTGCTATTTGTCGGCCGCAGCGGTCAAGGTTCCCACAAACGCCGTCCTTATTCGTGTTTGCGGATTGATGTTCTTGACGGGACTCCCCCGAAGTTCCGAGTCAGACCTTTGGTTGTGGAACGATTTGAGGGGAAATGGCAGGAAATCGCGATCGAACCTTTTGTGATTTAACGAATGAGATTGCCGTCAGGATGGGGTTTTGCCGAAGCAAACGGCTTAATTCCTTAGTTTGAAACTCTAAAGATTCTGTCTCAAACGCGGAAATCTTCAATTTTTGCACTCAACTTATTAATTCAGGAGAAAAATTCAATGATTGCTAACTTAACCGCTACCGGCTGGGAAATTATTTATCACCGCGCCCATGCTTTGCTGGCCGCCCAACTGGGCGGACAGTGGAAGCGCTCGAAATCTCCGGTTCGCCTCTACGAAACCATAGCCGCGATTTCTCACCACGACGATTTAGAGAAAGAGTGGGAAGAACATATCTTGACTGAAGCGGGCGCGCCCTTAGATTTTACCTTGAGCACGGAAACTTCTGTGCCCAAAATGCGAGGATTGACGGAGAATTCCCTATATCGCGGGCGGTGGGTAGCAATGCTGATTTCTATGCACATGAGCTATCTGAACGAAGGAAAGCGGGGAGAGTCGAAGGAACTCGACGATTTTTTGGACGAACAACTCGCCAACCAAAAAAAGTGGCGCGAGGAGATGAAGATTTCTAAGGAAGAGGCCCAATCAGCTTATGCTTTTTTCCAGTGGTGCGATCGGCTATCATTAATTCTTTGCAGCGGCGAGTTACCCGCCGGAGAACGGGCTTTAGAAATTAGTGTCGGCCCCGACGGAAAGCGCTACGATATTCTACAGCACAGCAACGAACTGGTGACTGTAACTCCTTGGCCTTTTGAAGACGAGAAGTTTACTGTCAACGTCGAAGCGTGTCATTTAGATCAAGTCAAGTTTGAGAGCAACCAGGAAATCAAGGAAGCGCTGCATAACGCTCCGAAAAAACAGTTAGAGTGGACTTTTGTCAAGTCTTAATTAAACAAAATAGCAGTATTTCTGAACCGTTCCAGGTTCGTAGTTGGGACTTCAGCCTCTGAAAAAGAAGGACTAAAGTCCAAACGATTGAACAGTTTAGTAGTGGGGACTTCAGTCCTCTGGAATAGAAGGACTACAGTCCTCACTACAAACCTATTGCTGTCTGCTAGACATTATATTACCCGTTACTAACTATGAAACGTTCAGCCTGCCTAATTTTCAATCCCGTCGCCGGCAACAGCAACCCAGACCAAGACTTAGCTAGAATTAAGGAACTTTTAGAGCCGTTGATTGACTTAGACATTCGGTTGACAACGATAGAAGTAGACGCAGATCAAATCGCCCGCGAAGCAGTTGCTAGAGGAGTTGAGGAAATTATTGCTTCCGGTGGTGACGGCACATTATCGGCTGTTGCTGGTGCGATTGTGGGGACAAATATTCCTTTAGGAATTATCTCGCGGGGAACTGCGAATGCTTTTGCAAATGCTTTAGACATTCCGAATACAATTGAAACCGCCTGCGCAAATATTTTGGGAGGGTTGACGCGGGTAGTGGATGCGGCGATTTGCAACGGTGAAATGCCGATGGTTTTGTTAGCTGGAGTGGGTTTTGAGGCGGAAACTGTCGAATTAGCCGATCGCGACATGAAGAATCGCTGGGGAATGCTGGCCTACATTCTCTCGGGAATTAAACAGTTAAACAATCTAGAAAGATTTGAAGCCGAAATCGAAACCGAAGATAAAATTATCACCGTTACTGCTGTGGCCGTGACAGTGGCGAATGCAGCGCCGCCTACATCCATTTTAGCTCAAGGCCCGGCGGGCATTATTTTCGATGACGGGTTGCTGGACATCACCCTGGTGGCGCCTCAAAATAAAGCTGGGGCGATCGCAGCCTCTTATCACCTATTACAAACAGCTTTGAGCGGCAATCCTACCGATAGCGACGATATCGGTTATTTGCGCGCCAAAAAAGTAAAAATCACTGCCGATCCGCCTCAAAAAGTGGTGGTAGACGGGGAAATCATGGGCATGACTCCACTTTCTATTGAGTGCATTCCGGGAGCTTTAACTATTTTTGTACCGCGAGTTGAAGTAGAGCCACTGGTGGAAAAACTCACAGGCTTAGCGGATATCGAAGTTACAATGAAACCCTTAACTTAAGTTTTTCAGCGGCCCAAACAATAAGAAAGACCGCGCGGGCGGTCTTTAATTTTTAAGCCTCTAAGATTTGACGAATCCGGCGTTCCAAAAGTTCGAGGTCTAGTCCACCTTCATCGCGACTAATGCGGCGCACGGTGACATTAACATTGCTCAAATCTGCCAGCAAATCTTGGAGGATTTCGTGTTGCTGACGAGCTTGAGTAATTTCGCGTGGTTCCTGCACCAAATCGCGAACAATTGTATCTTCGGCGCGGGACGCAACGATCGGGTCTGCTTCGCCGTCTACGTGCACGAAAGTGCGCCGACCCGGGCCACGTTCTTCTTCAATTGGGATTACTGCTGTTACTCGATCTGAGCGTACATATTTACCAAATCCGAGGTGGACTAACACGGATGATTGTATTTTCATAGATAGCAAGTTTTATTTGTTGGTTATCTATATTTTAACGCATATTTCCTAGATAAAACGGCGGTTTAAACCGCGTTTACAAAAACGAATTTTGCCTTCGCGACATGAAGATAAAATAACCGTTTAAACTGCATCTATACAAAGGAATTTTACCTGTACGGCATGAATTAAGTAACATATTTTTATGGGCAATTCTTCAACCCGCGGAGGCGGGTTTGGTCTTTATAGAAGCGGTTTAAACCGCCCTATATTATCAACTATATCAACTAAACTGTTGCGCGTAGTAGCCAGCGTACCTATCGCCCTTTTCCAGCAATTCCTCATGCGTCCCCGATTCCACAATTCTGCCTTTTTCGAGAACTAAAATGCGATCGGCTCTGCGGACAGTAGCCAAGCGGTGAGCGATAATAAACACAGTGCGATCGCGCATCAATCTTTCCAGCGCTTCCTGCACTAAACCTTCAGATTCCGAATCCAGCGCCGATGTAGCTTCATCCAAAATCAAAATTCTGGGAGCGAGCAGAACCGCACGGGCGATCGCAATTCTTTGTTTTTGTCCGCCAGATAAATTGACACCCCTTTCTCCTACCCAAGTTTGATAGCCGTCGGGAAACTCAGAAATGAATTGATGGGCGTTAGCAATTTCCGCAGCTTTCTGCACATCTTTCAGTTCATAATACGATTGACCGAAAGCGATATTTTGAGCAATTGTACCCGAAAATAAAATCGTTTCCTGCGGTACAATACCGATTTGCCGGCGCAGAGTATTTAAGGTGACATCTTGAATATCAATACCGTCAATTAAAATCTGTCCCGCTTGCGGATCGTAAAATCTCGGCAACAAATTTACTAAGGTAGTTTTCCCCGCACCAGATGCGCCCACAAGGGCGATCATTTCTCCCGGAAGCACCAGCAAACTCATATTTTGCAGAATCGGAACCCCCCCTTGCCCGCCCTTATCAAGGGGGGGTTGAAGCTGTTTTCCATCCTTATCAAGGGCTGCTTGAGAGGGATAGGCAAAATTAATGTTGCGATATTCGACTTTACCTGTAACGCGGGGAAGTTCGATCGCCCCTGGCTTTTCGACGACTGCGGGTACAATGGCTAAAAGTTCAAAAATGCGATCGCTAGAAGCTTCTCCCTGCTTGAAATCGCCGTAATTTGCAGTTGTAATGGCAATGGGGTCAATTAACAGCGCGACTCCGGCGATATAACTGATAAATTGAGTACCTGTGAGGTTTCCTTGAGAAATTTGCCAACCACCCAGGAAAAAGAGCAAAATCACGCTCATCGCTTCCAGAAAGCCAACTACGACGAACTGAAGAGCTTTTACTCGTTCCGACAAATACTTAGCGCGGCGGTTTTGTTCAGCTTCTTCCCCAAAGCGGGCAATTTCGTAATCTTCAGCCACAAACGCTTTAATTAAACGAATGCCGCTAAATACTTCTGTCAGCAAAGCTGATAAATCGGAAATGCGATTTTGACTTTGGCGCGAATAACTCAGAAGTCTTTCGCCAAACCAGCCAATTAAGATTGCCATCAGCGGTGCGATAATTAATGCACCTAAAGTTAATTGCCAGTTGAGATAAATCATATATCCCATGACCACAATTAGCTGCAAAACACAAGGGATAAACTGATGAAAAAATTTATTTACGACTTCGCCAATGCGGTCAATATCTTCGGTGAGGCGGTAGGATAAGTCTCCGGTTTTGGCGGTTTCAAAGTAGCCGATATTGAGTTTTTGGAGGTGTGCGTAAACTTTTTTACGGATTTCTAAAGCAATAGTTAAAGCTGCTTTTGCCATCAGTGTATCTTGACCGTACTGGGCTATACCGCGAATCAGAAATATCACGGCGCTGAGTGCGGCAATTTGAGCGAATGCTTGTAAATCTCCTTTGCCTATAAATTTTGCGGTTTCGCCAACCAGCCACGCGATAATTGGCCAAAATATGGTAAATACTACGGTACAAGCTAATGCTTTACCGATGGTTTGTTTTTGGGGGCGGAGGTAGGGTAATATTTGCCAGTATGTCGATCGAGTTTTCAAGATATTTTGCCCTCGCAAATTCTGTTTTGGGGATCTCTACAAGAATATTCAAACTTCGATCCCCCCTAACCCCCCTTAATAAGGGGGGACAAGATTATTATTCAAAGTCCCTCTTTTGAAGGGAGATTTAGGGGGATCTCTGCGTAAGTCATACAGATATCTGAGCCAAAATATGATAACAGCGATCGGGCAAATCGCCACAATCATTCTTGAGCGTCTGCATAAGTCGCCTGCACCTTAGCCCCGGCGACAACTGCGCCCCGAAAGGTAGCTGACTCTCCGGGTGCAAGAGTAACAGGTTGAGTGTAGATAAATCCGTTATCAATTAAATCACCTAACTCGTCCAAAACTTCATAATTGACTTTCACATTCTTGATTGTTTTGCAGCCTTGATTGACCACTTTACCGCTGAAAAAGTTGCCGTCATAATTTGCCTGAGCAATTGACACTTTCGCCGCCATGTTGGTACCGGAAATGCAAGTTTGAGAAGTTCCAGAAGTTGGCTGTTTCTGGCACAATCTTCCTAAGTCTACTATTTTGCCATCGGCAGTTTTCATGTAGCAAAACGGCTCGTCAACTTCTAAGTTTTGAGCAATTGGATTTGTAGAGTCGGCAAGCAAAGGGCAAGCCGATATCAGT
>JBDTEI010000586.1:0-3716 GCA_039922675.1 Microcoleus sp. | reverse complement strand
GCAAAAAGCGGCAGTTGTGCCCGATGATTTCGCTGCGATCGTAGCCTGTAATCCGCTCGAAAGCCGGATTGCAGTAGACTATGGGCTTGTCTGGCCGGGTAGCGTCCGCGATCGCGATGCCGTTGCTGGTAGCTGCCAGGGCGCGATCGTACAGCCTCCATACTTCTTCTATTAAATTCGGTGCATTACCGCCGGTACGAGTCGGCGATTGATTTTCAGAAGGAATGCTTATATCTATCTGCATGAGTTTCTATAGATTGAGTTTATTGTCGATTGCGACTAGCAGCACACCCTGCAAGCTTAACTGAATTGCCCTGTTTTCCGAAGGCAAAAGTTAGAAGGATATTCTGCTGAATTTTTGCACTAAATAATACTACGAAAAAACCTGAACTCCATCGTTTTAATTTATAATATTTGTTGAGGCGATCACTCTATCTTTGGTATGGTTTACTTGGCAGGATCGCGCAATTATTTTTTAAGTTCCACCCAAAAAATAGAACTTCCGGATCTAGTTAAATATTTTTCCTTAAAGAGTTTTTAGTTAAATGATTCAAACTCTGCTGAAACAAACCGACTTAAGATTGATTTTGAACGATCGCAGCAAGTTCCGAAATATCCTCGATCGCAAAAGTCGGTTCTAGGGCGAGACACTCAGCGCGATCGCCATATCCGTAAGCCGCCCAACAAACATCTATCCCAGCATTTTTTGCAAACAGCAAATCAACCGCTGTATCGCCAATCATTAAAACTTGACTGTTATCCAATTCCGGGAACAGCGGTTTAATAATCGAGTGAAAAACACTCGGGTTTGGTTTTTGAATAATTTGTCCGTCATCACCTAAAATTAAATCAAAATAACCGTGAATTCTCAATTTTTCCAAAAATAAATTAACAAAACTAACGTGTTTGTTGCTAAAAACTCCCATACTCAATCCGGACTTGCTCGCCAACTGCAAAACTTGGTTGGTTCCCGGAAATAAATCGAGCTGCTTTTCACCTTCAGTCCGATAAAAAGATCGATAAGTTTCCACCCATTGGGGAATTGCGCTTTCCTCGATCGCCGGATGCAGAATTTTGAAACTATTTGCTAAATTGATCCCGATAGTCGCTTGAATTGTCTCAGCATCAGGCGGATCAATATTGAAACTTTCAAAGGTTTTGGTAAAGCAATATACAATAGCTTTGTGAGTAATTGCCAAGGTGCCGTCGAAGTCGAAAATAATTAACTTATACTGACTCATTTTCCTCAAAAAATCCTAGATAGCAACACAAGGCTTACAATGATATAATAGCATTATCAATCTCTAAGTAACCAATCTAAAGTAAAATATTTAAACATTCAAGAGGTCAAGATGAGTGTCACCGAAAAACCCGAAATCATAGCCACAGATTTCCCAGATCACACTCAATTACCAGACTCCGACGGTACTTTTGTGAACAACTTTCAAGAACACCCTCAAAGTATCCTGTTAACAACATCAATCCGACCGATTTTAGACCGAGTTCATCCCGACGGACAATACTGCATCGGTCAAGATTCCGGTATTTACTGGCGAGTAGCCCAACCCCCCGAACCGCCGGAAAAAGGAGCCGAAGCACCCGATTGGTTTTACGTGCCCGACGTGCCGCCAACTCTTGACGGAAACCTGCGCCGTTCCTATGTAATGTGGCGGGAATTAATGCCACCTCTGATTGTACTAGAATTTGTATCGGGCGATGGTAGTGAAGAAAGAGATAGGACTCCTCGCAAAGGCAAATTCTGGATTTACGATCGGATAATTCGCCCTGCATTTTACGGCATTTATGAAGTCAAAAAAGCGCAAGTAGAAGTTTATCATTTAATCGAAGACCGCTTCGAGCTAGCGGCAAAAAATAATCGCGGACATTACCCAATAGAACAAATAGGAGTAGAATTAGGTATTTGGCAAGGAGTTTATCAGGGCGTAGAACTGCCTTGGCTGCGCTGGTGGGATGCCTCCGGGAATTTGCTGCCGGCGGCGGAGGAACGGGCGGAACAAGCCGAATTAGTGGCAGAACAAGAACGACAAAGGCGGATAGAAGCTGAGTTGCGAATACAAGCTTTGGAAGCGCGTTTGCGAGAGTTAGAAGGCAGTTAATAGGTGGCCAGAAACCGGATTTTTACGCCAAAAGATTCGCAAACAATCCTCAATCTCCGAAAAACCCGGTTTGTTTGGACTTACGTACAGGTGGCCAGGAACCGGGTTTTTCCTCCAAAATACTCGCAAAAATCTGTTTCTTTGGACTTACGCATAGGTGACTAGAAACCGGGTTTTTCCGCTAAGGTATTCGATTCAAACCCTCAATCTCGCCAAAACCCGGTTTCTAGATTGGGAGCTACCAGCCTCAGAAACAAGATAAACATCGATGATAATCCAGAATTTGCGTATATTAATTGATTAAGTAAAGTATTGCATCACTTTTGTGTAAAGTCCTATGGCACTAATTGTTCAGAAATTTGGTGGATCATCGGTTGGTACAGTCGATCGCATTTTAGAAGTAGCCCGACGAGTTGTCAAAACAGTACAGTTGGGAAACTCCCTAGTTGTCGTCCTTTCAGCAATGGGGAAAACCACCGACGGTTTAGTGAAACTCGCCAAAGAAATTTCCCCAAATCCCAACAAGCGGGAAATGGATATGTTACTCTCCACTGGGGAACAAGTCTCGATCGCCCTGTTAAGCATGGCATTGCAGGAAATGGGACAGCCCGCCATTTCCCTCACGGGCGCCCAAGTCGGCATCGTCACGGAAGCCGCCCACACCCGCGCCCGGATTTTGCGAATCGATCCTTCAAGGCTCCAAACCCAGTTAAATAGCGGTAAAGTCGTCGTCGTTGCCGGTTTCCAAGGCATCGCCGACGCCGGAGAATTGGAAATTACCACCTTGGGGCGCGGGGGCTCCGACACCACAGCAGTCGCCCTCGCCGCAGCCTTGCGCGCCGACAGATGCGAAATTTATACCGACGTGCCCGGAATTCTAACTACAGATCCGCGCTTGGTAGCCGACGCACAACTGATGGATGAGATCACCTGCGACGAAATGCTGGAATTGGCAAGTTTGGGTGCAAAAGTGCTGCATCCGCGCGCGGTAGAGATTGCCAAAAATTACGGCGTGCCGCTGGTAGTGCTTTCTAGCTGGAGTGACGCGCCCGGGACGCGGGTAGTGTCTCCCCCCCCGCAACCCCGGCCTTTGGAGGGCTTGGAGCTCGCAAAAGCGGTCGATGCGGTGGAGTTTGATTTGGATCAGGCGGGGGTGTCGCTGTTGCGTTTGCCCGATCGCCCTGGAGTCGCAGCGCGGTTGTTTGGGGCGATCGCGCAGCAAAATCTCGATGTAGACTTAATTATCCAGTCAATTCATGAAGGAAATACTAACGATATCGCCTTCACAGTCAGGCGAAATTCGCTGAATCAAGCTGTTGCGGTTGCAGATGCAATTGTCCCCGCCTTGGGTAAGAATTCTCGCCCAGAATTGGGGGAACCGGAAGTGAAAGTAGAAGAAAGACCCATAGCTAAAGTTAGCATTGCGGGTGCGGGAATGATCGGCCGTCCGAGGGTAGCGGCCCAGATGTTTAATACTTTGGCGGATGCGGGGATTAACATTCAGATGATTTCGACTTCCGAGGTGAAGGTTAGTTGTACGATCGATGCTGCGGAGTGCGATCGGGCAGTTGCCGAACTCTGCAAAGCATTTGATGTCGC
>JBDTEI010000585.1:0-3084 GCA_039922675.1 Microcoleus sp. | reverse complement strand
GCAACGCTTACGGCGAAGAAATGACCGCAACTTGCTTGCGCGACTTGGATTACTACCTGCGTTTGATCACCTACGGAATCGTAGCTGGCGACATTACTCCGATCGAAGAAATCGGTATTGTCGGCGTCCGCGAAATGTACAACTCTCTCGGAACCCCGATTGCAGCAGTTGCCGAAGGCGTCCGCGCTATGAAGAATGCAGCTTCTTCATTGCTGTCTGGAGAAGATGCTTCCGAAGCTTCCTCTTACTTCGACTACGTTATCGGTGCGATGCAGTAAGGAATTTAGGTTTTTGATTATAGATTTTTGATTGAACAATCGAAGGTTGCTGACAACAAGCCAACAGCTTTTGCAGATAATCAACTACTTGTAAATCTCAAATCCCCAATCCCAAATCTCAAATTCTCGCTCCAAAATTGGACTGACTCAGCCACTTTCTAGGAAACAAGACAACCATGCAAGACGCAATTACCGCCGTAATCAATTCCTCTGACGTTCAAGGTAAGTACCTGGACATCAGCGCATTAGACAAGCTCAAGAACTACTTCGCTTCTGGTGAACTGCGCGTCCGTGCCGCTACCGCCATCAGCGCCAATGCAGCCACAATCGTCAAAGAAGCAGTTGCTAAGTCTCTGTTGTACTCTGACGTAACTCGTCCCGGCGGCAATATGTACACCACTCGTCGTTATGCAGCTTGCATTCGCGACTTGGACTACTACCTCCGCTACGCCACATACGCCATGCTAGCTGGCGACCCTTCCATCCTCGACGAGCGCGTGCTCAACGGTTTGAAAGAAACCTACAATTCCTTGGGCGTGCCCATCGGTTCTACCGTACAAGCAATCCAAGCAATGAAAGAAGTCACCGCCGGTTTGGTCGGTTCTGACGCTGGTAAAGAAATGGGCGTCTATTTCGACTACATCTGCTCTGGCTTGAGCTAAATCGAAGGCAGAAGGAAGAAGGAAGAAGGAAGAAGGAAGAAGGAAGAAGGAAGAAGGAAAAAGGAAGAAAATTTATTTCTTACCTCTTTTAACTTTTAACTTTTAACTTTTAACTTTTAACTTTTAGCTTTGAAAGAAGTCAGGGAAGTTGAGAGTGATTGCTAGACCGTCAAAGGCCAGTCGAGAAAGCCCGACGAGTTTTAACGAGCTAGTTTTGACTCCTAACTCCCTGACTTCAATGTTTAAAAAATCCATCTAAAAATCTGTAAACCTACTCAGGAGTTTGTTTCCCATGAGAATGTTTAAAGTGACTGCTTGTGTCCCCAGCCAAACTCGCATCCGCACTCAGCGGGAATTGCAAAATACCTATTTTACTAAGCTGGTTCCCTATGACAACTGGTTCCGGGAACAGCAAAGAATTATGAAAATGGGCGGCAAAATTATTAAAGTGCAACTGGCTACCGGTAAGCCCGGCGCTAATACTGGTCTACTTTAAGTCCAAGGATGGATTTATAGAGGGGCAAGAGGTCGATCGCGACCTCTTTTTTTGTTGCTATGATTTTATAGAAGAAGGAAGTTGGGCAGGGAATTTTTTAACAGATTTTTTAACGGATATCACGGATGTCAGTAGTTGTAGGGTGTGTCGCCTGCGATAAATTCTCAAATAAATATCGACAATCTCAAAGCGACGCACCTAATAAATAGTAGCAGTAGGGTGCGTCGCCCTTGACAATCCCTGAATTTGGCAGACAATCAACTCAGCGGCATACCGGACAAACTCTCGGCCGTGGAAACAACCCTCCGTTTCACTCCGCCCAACACTTATTTTGCAGCAAGATTTGAGAGAAATGATCTAAGGTAAGGTGTGTCGCTGCTCGAAAAGTCGATTTAATGCAAGGGATTTTCAGGCGACGCACCCTACAGCTAATGACTAATCACAACTGACTAATCACAACTGACTAATCACAACTGACTAATGACTAATGACATTCGCCGCTTCATTCCATTTTTTGACCCCAGCGCGTCGCAATGGGCCGCTGAGGCCCGGTGGCTCAGGTGGCTGACTTTTTTGTGGCTGTTTGTAGGGCTGACAGCATTGTTTTCGGCTTCCTATCCCATCGCCAATTCCGAATTTGGAGACGGCCTTTACTATTTTAAACGACAGCTAATCGCAGTGGCGATCGGGCTGGCGGGCTTTAACCTGATGGTTTACTCCCCCCTGCGATACCTGCTGAAAACAGCTCATTGGGGTATCCTGATGCTGCTGGGATTGCTGTGGTTGACCTTAATTCCGGGAGTGGGAACCACCGTCAACGGGGCGACTCGCTGGATATCTCTGGGCCCGGTGCCGATTATTCAACCTTCGGAATTGATCAAGCCGTTTTTAGTTCTCCAAAGCGCCCGCATTTTCGGCAACTGGCCCCGGTTGACGAATAAAGTTCGGTTGACTTGGCTGTTAATTTTCGGTGCGATGCTGTTGGGAATTTTGTTACAGCCGAATTTGAGTACCACGGCTTTGTGCGGCATGACTTTGTGGTTGGTGGCTTTGGCGGCTGGCTTGCCTTACTTGCCTTTGGGTGCCACGGCTATGGGGGGAATGCTGTTGGCGGTTTTAAGTATTAGTTTTCGGGAATATCAGCGCCGCCGGATTATGTCTTTTCTCAATCCTTGGGCTGATCCGATGCAGGATGGCTATCAGTTAATTCAAAGTCTGCTAGCTGTGGGTTCTGGGGGCATTTGGGGCGTTGGTTTGGGGATGTCGCAGCAAAAGTTGTTTTATTTGCCAATTCAGTACAGCGATTTTATTTTTGCTGTGTTTGCTGAGGAGTTTGGTTTGGTGGGGGGTTTCGCGCTGTTGTTGATGTTGGCGGCTTACGCTACGGTGGCTTTGAGGGTGGCGACGCGGGCGCGGAATGTTGAGAGTCAGTTGGTGGCGATTGGGGCGATGGTGGTGATGGTGGGACAGTCGCTGCTGAATATTGGGGTGGCGACGGGGGTTTTGCCGACTACGGGTTTGCCGCTGCCGTTTTTTAGTTATGGCGGTTCTTCGATGGTGGCGAGTTTTCTGTTGTCGGGGTTGCTGATTCGCGTGGCTAGGGAGAGTTCTGAGGCTGAGGTGGTTTCTCTGGATGGACGCAGGGGAC
>JBDTEI010000584.1:0-7332 GCA_039922675.1 Microcoleus sp. | reverse complement strand
AACTTGGCTGTTGGGCCAGCACGTCTCGGAAAATATCCGGGTGATTGTGATAGGTAAACGAGGCTAGCTTGGCAACATCGTCAGCAGTCATACGGCTGGCGTGGTGGGTAGAAAGTCCTAGCTGCTTCTCCAATTGGCTATCCTTCAATCCTCTCTTGTCCAACTGCTTGAAGAATTCCCGCGCCACGTCGTCGCGTTCGTTCGGCTTAATTTGGGCGATCGCCTTTTGCAATTCCGGTTCCAACTGGGCAGGTGGGAGAGACTCGTGATTCAGAGAACGCCCGAATAATTGTTTGCGCTGATCCGGCGAAGTTCTCTGAGCAAAATCGTCAAAGTTTTCGTACTCATCACCGGTTGTCTCCGGCATCACTTCTTTATTCCCCTGAGCCAAATCCTTCATGATTTGACTCTTATAATTATCGCTGCTACTCATGGTATTTCTTTCCCAATCTACACAAATGTTTTGTTTCAAATCTCGATGATTTCGCCAGATCAAAACTCCAAAATGCTATTAAAGCCACGCGATCATTTAAACTTTTTTAGCAAATCAAGAATTGTATTCAATCTGATTTGATTGCTGGTCGTACTTAGCCGTCAAAATCAGTTTTTTGTCAGGAGCATACATCAAAACACTTACATCCTGGTTGGGAAAATTGCGGTGAAAACCTTGAGCTAAAGACTTCGCCAAATCTTTTACTTCATTAGGGCGGACTTGCGGGGTGATTACAACTCCCAACTTATTATTGTCGCGCACGTAAGCATCTTGAACTAAGCCTTGAGCCGTCTTTGTTACCCATTGACCAAAATCTTGACCGGCGACGGTATTGCCGCGTTCTAGCTGCGCGTAATAACCTTGACTGCCACCAATTGCTACAGGTACGTTAGTCGGTTTCTGGGCGGAAACGCTGGGGGCGCAGGCAGTAGTAACAGCCAGCATTAAAACCAAGAGTAAACCCGCAATCATTTTGCGACTCTGTTGCAATAAACTCACCTTTTTTCCTCCGTTATGAAAACAGTTTTAATATTTGAGAGGGTCAGCTTTCTCGACCCTCTCAATTAGTGTTAGAATTAGTCTAATTTCTTTTTGACTTCATCTTTCACATCTTCGACTGCGTGACGAGCTTTTGCTTCTGTTTGCTTCGCTTTGCCTTCAGCTTGATCCTTGGGATCGCCAGTAACTTTGCCTAGGGCTTCTTGAGCAGCGCCTTCGATGTTTTTGCCAGTTGCCTTTGCTCTATCTTCAATGCTCATTTGTTTCTCCTTGTCTGTATCTAACTTAACTTTTCTTACTTAAACTCATCATAGGTAACAAGGCGTTGTATTGCACTCTACCTGTAGGAAGAAAGTTCGGATTCCGTTGTAGTGTAAGGGGTTTAAACGATTTGAGGGAGTTCAGGAATAGGGAATAAGGAAGAAGGAATAGGGAATAAGGAATAGGGAATAGGGAATAGGGAATAGAGAATAAGGAAAAGTTTTTTTAAAGTCGAGGATGGAATGCGACTTTCATGCTGACAGTTTTTTTCCTCAACTACTAGCTGCAACGAAGTGTTTCATAAAAAAAGTCGGTGTCTATACACCATTGCAGGAAGTTTATATCAAGAAAAAAATAAAATGTAATTTTTTGTTTGATTGTGACTTCTCTCGCGACAATAACTAAAGCGTTCTTTTTTGTTCCTTCTTCCTTCTTCCTTCAAAAATAGAGTGTGGGCAAGATTGCATCTGACCCACACTCTAAAAAATCGGCATTAGTTTTAATCTACCTTGTTGTGACATTCTTCATCTATTTTGTGCTGAAGCTCTTCTTTTAACTGTTCGACAGCGCGCATAGTTTGAGCATTTTCTTGTTTCTGCTGGCCGAGGGCTTTTTCTGTTTCCTCGCCAAGCAATGTTTCCCTTGATTTTGGTAGCGTGACTTCATTGCCGCTTACAGTGTGGATCGCGTTTTCTTCAATATTCATTTGTTTTCACCCTATTTTTACAAAAATTATTTTCAACAAAGCTACTGAAAAGTTAACCTTAGATATATCCTAAGGAAAATCACCGAAAGTTCCCTCTGCCTGAAGGGAGATAGGGTCTGGGGAATAGTATGTGAGTTTTTGATTTTGAGTATTATATTAAGATAAATCACGGAGAGTTCCATGTCCCGGAAGAGAGATATGCGAAGGGGGAATAGTGCGTAAGTGCGTGAAATTGCTTGGTGACTCGCACGTGGCTAGGCGGTGAGTGAGTTGGGGAGAGGAGAGTGTGGGAGAGTGTGGGAGGGGGAGAATTTTTCGGGGTACGATCGCATAAGTGGGTTCTGCTGTTTGTTTGATGAGCCTGTTTCGCCCTCCGTAACAGATCGAGAGAGAAATCGGTGACAGGTTAGTGCAGAATTAATCAATACTGAGAGGTTTGACCGTTAAAATCAACAGGATGCGGCAATTGCCAAGTTTTGTGGCGATCGGGTGAAATAATCTGCTAAACCAGAGTTAGCTTTCGGGCTAACTTCCGGCAGGATTGAATTAAAATTTCTGTTATTAGTAAAAAGTATCTAAAACCCTATGGGAGCAAGGAGCAGTAACCCCCTCGAAGCAGCCGGCCCAATTCGTGAGCCGATCAAAATAGGCGTGTTGCATTCGCTGACGGGCACGATGGCCATCAGCGAAATTTCTGTTAAAGATGCGACGCTGTTGGCTGTGGAGGAAATTAATGCGGCGGGAGGGGTGCTCGGACGCCCCTTGGAAGCGGTCATAGCAGATGGAGCCAGCGATTTGCAGACTTTTGCTCAAAAAGCTAAGCAATTGCTCCTAGAATCCCAGGTGGCTGTGGTATTTGGCTGTTGGACTTCGGCGAGCCGCAAGGCTGTAATGCCGTCTTTTGAGCAATATGGCGGGTTGCTGTTTTATCCGGTGCAGTATGAAGGGCTAGAACAGTGTCCGAATGTTTTTTATACTGGTGCGGCCCCGAACCAACAGATTGTACCTGGGGTAAATTACTTACTCTCGCAGGGGAAGCGGAAAATTTTTCTGTTGGGTTCCGATTATATCTTTCCCCGGACGGCAAACTTGATTGTGAAATCTCAACTGGCGGCACTCGGGGGAGAGTTGGCGGGGGAAGTGTATCTGCCGCTGGGTTCAAGGGAGGTGGGTGAGGCGATCGCACATATCTTAGCAGTGAAACCGGATGCGATTCTCAACACTCTCAACGGCGACAGCAATGTGGCTTTTTTCCAAAAGTTGCGCGAAGCTGGCTTGAAACCCGAAGATTTTCCGGTGATGTCGGTCAGCGTAGCAGAAGAGGAAGTGCGGGCGATCGGGCCATCCAATATTGCGGGACATTTGCTGGTTTGGAACTATTTTCAAACGGTGGATACAGCCGAAAATCGGAAATTTGTCAAGGCTTATAAAGCTAGATATGGGGAAAATCGAGTCACTGATGACCCGATCGAAGCGGCTTATTTTGGCGTTTACCTGTGGAAACAAGCAGTAGAAAAAGCGGGTTCGACTGATGTGGTTAAAGTTAGGGCGGCTGCTAAAAATATAGAGTTTGCAGCGCCCTCGGGCAAGGTAAAAATAGATGCCAAAACGCAGCATATCTGGAAAACAGTGCGGATTGGCAAGGTGAGGTCGGACGGTCAAATTGAGGAAATTTGGAATTCGGGCGCACCGATGCAGCCAGATCCTTTTCTTAAGGCCTATCCTTGGGCGGCGGCACTTGCTCGGAGGCGGATTTCTCTGGGAACTCGGGCTTCTTTGATCGGGCTGTTTGTGATCTTGGTACTGATAACTTGGATGGCGGTGGGAGTCGGATGGATCGGTGCTGTGGAGATGAAAAACTATTTGCTGGCAATACAGGCTGCCTCAGCTCCAGCAGGGGGGGTTTCTGAGGTAGCAATGGGGTTGTTGGTGCAGCAAACTCTCTTGGTGGCGAGCCACACTCAGAGTTTGCTGATGGGGGCTTTGGTTTTGAGTTCGATCGCGGGAATAGTGGCTTTTGTGTCGGTGTCGGCGATTATTCGCAATCTGGGCTTGCTGCGGGAAACGGCCCAATTGATGGCGAGCGGTGATTTGACGGCTCGATCGCCTGTGGTGTCTAATGATGCGATCGGGGTGCTGTCTTCTACTCTCAATACAATGGCTCAGCAAATTAGCAGTTTGCTCAAAGGTTTGGAAGTGCGGCAGCGACAGCTAGAGGAACGATCGGGTGAATTGGAAATTGCTAAGAATGCTGCGGAAGCTGCTAACCGGGCGAAAAGCACATTTTTGGCAAATATGACTCACGAGTTGCGGACGCCATTGAATGCGATTATCGGCTACAGCGAGCTGCTGCAAGAAGAGGCGATCGACCTCGGCGAAGAAGAGTTTGTGATGGATTTGGCAAGCATTAATATCGCAGGCAAGCAGTTGCTCAACATTATTAGTGACATCCTGGATATTTCTAAAATTGAAGCAGGAAAGATGACTCTGTTCTTGGAGACTTTCGAGGTGTTGAATTTGGTCGAGCAGGTTGTCACTACAGTTCAACCGCTGGTGGGGAAAAATGGCAACACTTTGAGCGTGAATTGCGATCGCGATATTGGCACGATCTACGCTGATTCGGCGAAGCTGCGGCAGGCGCTGTTGAATTTGGCGAGCAATGCTGCTAAGTTTACCGATCAAGGCAAAATTACGATTAATGTTTGGAAGGAAGAATTGGAAGTTTTGCCGATCGACAATTCCGAAGAACTCTCTTCAGCTCGTTCTCGTCGGTGTCACAATCCTTTGATCGTGTTTCAAGTCACCGATACTGGCATCGGCATGACTGAGGATCAAGTGTCGAGGCTGTTTGGAGCTTTCACTCAAGCGGACGATTCCACTACCCGCAGGTACGGCGGCACAGGTTTGGGGCTGACAATTAGCCGGAAGTTTTGCCAGATGATGGGCGGGGATATTACGCTTGAGACCGAGTTTGATGGCGGTTCTACTTTTACGATCCGGTTGCCGGTGGCGGTTAAAAGTCAGAAAGAAGCGGAGGGCGATCGAGAACTCGAAGAAATAATGCAAGTTGAGTCTTCCCTGGAGTTAGAAACGAGTGCAGCGGCGACAGAAGCGAAGAAACAAATGCGATCGCAACCGCTGGATCTGCCCGATGCTGCGACTGTCCTGGTGATTGATGACGATCCGAACGCGCGGGATTTGATCGCCCGCTGCTTGTCGAAACAGGGATTCTTGGTGCGAACCTCGGCTAGCGGCCAAGCGGGACTTCAGTTGGCTAAGGAGTTGCTGCCGGACGCGATTATTCTGGACGTGATGATGCCCAGCATGGACGGCTGGGCGGTGCTGTCGGCGTTAAAAGCCGATCGGGATTTGGTTGATATTCCAGTGATTATGATCACTTTTTTGGACGACCAAAATCAGGGTTTGGAATTGGGAGCAGCGGAGTATGTGAGGAAGCCTCTGGATTACAAGCGTTTTGCTGCTTTATTGAGCAAATATCAGCGTCAGTAGTTCAGTTGACAGTTGACAGTTGACAGTTGACAGCTAGCCGTTGGCAGTTGACAGTTGGCAGTTGTCATTAGTCATTAGTCAATTAGGATTACTATAATAGACCTCTTGCAAAAATCCGAAAATACCCTGAAACCATCTGCGTCAATCGGTGTTGCATCTGCCCGATATCTGCGGTTGCTCTATGACTCGAAGATTTCTGCAAGGTCTAATATGTGAAAAATAGGAATTTAAGATATGACTGATAGAACTTTCTTGCTCAGCAGGATTACTCAAACACCTGGTAAATGTGGCGGTCGCCCCTGTATTTGCGGCATGAGAATTCGTGTTAGCGACATTTTAGAAACTCCAGCAGACAATGTAACAGCTAGCGAGATTCTAGCTGATTTTCCTGATTTGGAACCAGAAGACATTCAAGCCTGTCTGCTTTTTGCATCTCTCAGCATAGATTTCCCCAGGATCGCAGTATGATTTTCTGGTTGAATGCTCAATTGCCTCCAAGTTTGGCGAAATGGTTAACCCAAACATTCGGTGTTAACGCTCTTACATTGCAAGAGGTAGGGTTGCGGGATGCTCAAGATATAGAGATATTTAATAGGTTAAATTAATAGGTTAAATTAATCAGTTTAGACGGTTCAATTGCTGAGTCGCGAGGGTGAGTAAATTTGCTACGATTGTTTCATTAGTCATTAGCTGACAGTGAAAAACTAATCACCAATTACTAATGACCAATGACCAATGACTACTGACCAATAACTAATTAATCTAAGAAGCCCATTAAGGTCGAGCTGTCGTCAATTTCGTTTGAGGCAATGGGGCGCTCTCCTCCCATTGTGGAGTAAACTTCATCAATGTGCAGAGTGCTGACGCCGATCGGGCGGGCACCGGACATATTGAACATTTCGCTGACTTGCATGGCGCTGGAGCCGATCGGGCGTCTCCCCAATGTACCAACCACTTCCAAGTCGCTGGCTTCGATCGGGCGATTGCCTATAGTGCCGTAGGTTTCGCTGATGTGCAGGGTGCTAACGCCGATCGGGCGATTCCCCGATATCGAGACAGTCTCGCTGATGGTAAAATCATCTGGGCCGACGGGGCGGTTATCATGCATGAGTTGCGGGCGATAAAGTTGGATGCCCGCTGATTGGCCTTCGCTGGTGGCTGGTAGGGCCTTGGTAGTGCCTTTGTTGCGGGCGCTCGCTTTGACTTTATCTTTGGGTGTGAGAGCCATAATTTTTTTCCTTGCTAATTGCTGGGGGTTGATTGCTGGGTTCGGACAACTGCTTTTCTGGGCTTTCTGCTTTCTATTGCGGCCGATGATTAAAATAGTATTACAAAGTCTAACTATTTTCTGAACGAAATTGCAGAATCCCTATATTTTTGTTAAGATTTATCGGTAATAGCTACATTTTCCTATGGTAACTGCGGCAGCATCTTTTCAATTGCAAGCGCCCTTCGGCCCCACGGGCGACCAACCGCTAGCGATCGAGCAACTCGTCAAAAGCATCAAAGCAGGCGATCGATTTCAAACCTTACTCGGCGCCACAGGTACAGGCAAAACCTTCACGATTGCCTCGGCGATCGAAAAAATCGGCAGACCCACCTTAGTATTAGCACACAACAAAACCCTGGCAGCCCAACTGTGCAACGAACTGCGCAATTTTTTCCCCAACAATGCAGTTGAATACTTTGTCAGTTATTACGACTACTACCAACCTGAAGCATACATCGCAGTCAGCGATACTTTTATTGAAAAAACGGCAGCAATTAACGACGAGATCGATATGCTGCGACACTCCGCCACGCGATCGCTCTTTGAACGCCGCGACGTAATTGTCGTAGCATCAATTAGCTGCATCTACGGCTT
>JBDTEI010000583.1:0-5662 GCA_039922675.1 Microcoleus sp. | reverse complement strand
TAAGTTACAAAACTCCTCAAGGCACAGAAACCAAAACTGCTCCCAGCATCAAGCTAGAAATTGCCAATAAACCCCTGCAATCGCCATTAGTAGAAGAACGAGTTGTTCTGAGTTCCCACCGCAGTTTTGAGAGTGCAGAAGATAGCGCAAATCAGTGGCGCGCTAAGGGTATTGATGTAGAAATTGCTCAACCTTTGCGCTGGCAAGTTTGGGCGAAAAGAGATATTTACAATTCTCCTATAGTGCGGCGCTGGCTGTTGCAAAGTTTGCAAGCTCAAGGTAACAAAACAGCTTTTTTAGATTCCAAAGTTATCAAACAAATACCCCAAGCATTTTGGGTTTTAAATGGCTTTCGCTTCAACCGCAATGAGTTGGATGTGACGGCGGGGAAAAATACGATCGAGGTATTGGAACAAACTACCCAAGAGGCGACAGCTACTGAGCCAGAAAAAGCTCTTCAACAAACTCGCCGTTATGGCGGCAGTTTGCACCTGCAAAAAAATTCTTACGGCACTTATACTTTAGTCAATGATGTGCTGACTGAAACTTATTTGCGGGGTGTTGTTCCTCACGAAATTGGGGCTTTTTCGCCTTACGCTTCGATTGTCGCTCAAACTATTTTAGCGAGAACCTACGCCCTGAGAAATTTGCGCCGGTTTGCTGTGGATAATTATGAGTTGTGCGCTGATGTTAACTGTCAAGTTTATAAGGGTTTGACCGAGGTTTACACGCAAAGCGATAAGGCGATCGCCCAAACGAGCGGTTTAGTGCTAACTTATCAAAATCAGCTCGTAGACGCGCTCTATTCAGCGTCTAGCGGCGGCGTGACAGCGACTTTTGGCGATGTGTGGCACGGCCCGGAACGTCCGTATTTGCGATCGATTATCGATTCCCCCAAGAACGTCTGGGATTTGACAAAGCAGAGCTTGTCTGATGAAACCAACTTCCGCCGCTTTATGACTCTGAAAACAGGGTTTAATGAGGAAAAAGAAGAAACCTTCCGCTGGCGCGAACAAGCTTCTTTGACATCTATTAGTGCGTTTCTCAAACAGTATCTTCAGAAGAAAAAGCACCCGCTCGCTAATTTTAAAACTCTCACAAAAGTTGAAGTGGTGGAAAGGTCGGCCGCCGGTCGAGTTTTGCAAATGAAGGTACAAACTGACTTGGGCCCCATCGATATCGACAAAGACGAGATTCGCAATGCTTTTTATCCGCCGATTAGCACGCTTTTTTACCTGGAACCAATTTATAATCCAGACAAAACTCTCAACGGTTATGCTTTTGTCGGAGGCGGTTTCGGACACGGCGTGGGAATGAGTCAGACTGGTTCTTACAATTTAGCTAATTTGGGCTGGAGTGGCGATCGAATTCTCAGCTTTTATTTTCCTGGCGCTCAAGTTGTACCCCTCAATGATTCCATTACGTTTTGGCGGGAATAGAAGACTGGGCGATTGAAATCGCGTCTATACAAACAAAACCCGGATGGTGCGCGGGTTGAAGACAAAGAAGACCGGGCGATTGAAATCGCGTCTATACAAACAAAACCCGGATGGTGCGCGGGTTGAAAACAAAGGCGGTGAAAATTATGTTATATTTTTCAGTCCGCAGAGGCGGACATCGTGTGTGTAGACGCGGTTTCAACCACCGTCATATCTCTGTCGCAGTCTATAACGCAGAAACCCGGTTTCTTGACGTAATTGAACTCAAATAGCTCAATTACGAAAACGAGAAACCGGGTTAGTTAACGCATCGCGCGAGAATCCTTACTTAGTAGAGAGATTCTTCTTGGTGAGTTTCGATCGTACAATCAGACTTAGGATAAGCGACGCAGGTCAGAACAAATCCGGCCTCGATTTGGTCGTCATCCAAGAAAGATTGGTCAGATTGGTCAATTTCGCCTGATGTGATTTTACCGGCGCAGGTGGAGCAAGCTCCAGCGCGGCAAGAATACGGGAGGTCGAGTCCAGCTTCTTCGGCAGCATCAAGAATGTAAGTATCGTCATCAACGTCAATGGTCTGGTTGATTCCTTCGGCTTCGCTGATGAGGGTAACTTTGTAAGTTGCCATGCACTAATCCTCTCAAAAATTCAACAATATTGATAATTTTTCCTAATGCCAACTTCAAGGCTCTATTAGCTTTGAGGTTAGCTCTTAGGTTAGTTCCCTTTATGATAGTAGGGGAAAGAAGTAAGCTTGCAACACTTATTTACAAAAAATTTGAATGGGATTCGTTATAACTTTTTCTAATTTCATCTTGATTACTTATACCTATGCGCGGCTCAGCCTTGTGATACTGTTGCTGCAAGACTTACGCAAAATAACCGGGTTTCGAGGGAAAATCCTGTTTTGAGCCATACAGCCCAAAAACCGGGGTTTTGGTGTGGGGTTTGTCGATCGAATTTCAGCCAGACTTGCTTGAGTTTGTCCCCGCAGCCTAAAATTTGGGCAATAAAACCCTAAACCCCTGTACCGCAACTCTCTCTTCTATCTAAAATCTAAAATCCTATGACTCAAATTAATACTGCCATTGGTTTTTCCCTAAATTCCCCAATTCGCGTGGGGATTGTGGGTACTGGTTTTGCTGCTAAGTTGAGGGCCGAGACGCTGGTAGCTGACGCGCGATCGAATTTAGTAGCAGTTGCGGGCCACAACCAGGAGACAACCACAGCATTTTGCCAAACTTTCGGCGCCGAAGCTGAGGTTTCTTGGCGCAAGCTGGTAGAAAGAGACGATTTAGATTTGGTAATTGTCTGTACGGTGAACCGCGATCACGGGGCGATCGTCCTGGCGGCCCTGGAAAATGACAAGCACGTTGTGGTCGAATATCCTCTATCTTTAGACGTATCTGAGGCTCAAAGGGCGATCGAACTTGCCGCCCAAAAGCAAAAACTCCTCCACATCGAACACATCGAACTGTTAGGCGGTTTGCACCAAGCAATCAAAGAATCCTTACCATTAATCGGTAAAGTTTTTTACGCCCGCTACGTTACTATTACTGCTGTGCGTTCCGTACCGCAGCGCTGGACTTTTCAACATTCCCTATTTGGTTTTCCCTTAATTGGTGCAATTTCTCGACTGCACCGATTTACTGACTTGTTCGGAGAAGCGACAAGCGTTAACTGTCAAACTCAATTTTGGGACACTCAGCCGGATTTCTACAAAGCTAGTTTGTGCAACGCACAGTTGTGCTTTGCCAATGGCGTTCTCGCTGAAGCTGTGTATGGAAAAGGAGAGACTTTTTGGCAGTCAGAAAACATTTTTACCATCTACGGAGAAGCAGGAACGCTAATTTTTACTCCAGAATCCGGTCAATTAATTCAAGGAGAAAATCGGCAAACCATCAAAGTAGGAACGCGGCGCGGTTTGTTTGCCAAAGATACCGAGATGGTGTTAGACAGTTTGTTAAACGGTACGCCCTTGTACGTCAAAAATACGAGTAGCTTGTACGCTTTGAAGGTGGCTGATGCTGCGAGGCGATCGAGCGAGACTAGGCAAAATGTGGCGATCGACAATTCATAAATCTTCAGTTCCTCCCAGCTAAGACTTAGTTTGTCTAGTGCCGATTTCAACCGCCGACTTTTTACTCTTCAACCCGCGGAGGCGGGTTTTGTCTGTGTAGTGGCGGTTTCAACCGCCGACTTTATTCTTTAATCGCCGTTGAAACCGCCGATTGTTTTCCTCACTCTGCGCCTCTGCGATCCGTTAAAAAACAAGTCTACTTACATATCAAACATGAAATTACACTGGAAAAATCCTCAATTCGACCCAGAAACAATCGGGCTAATTTACGGTTTCCTAGGCGTAGTTGGATTCAGCTTAACACTGCCAGCAACCAGAGCCGCAGTGCACGATTTAGACCCTGTTATTGTAGGATTAGGACGCGGATTAGTAGCAGCTATACTAGCAGCAGCCACTTTGCAGATCACACATCAACCTATTCCGTCCAAACAGCAATTGTGGAGTTTATTAATGGTCGGATTGGGAGTGGTTGTCGGATTTCCGCTATTATCAGCTTGGGCAATGCAGCAAGTACCTGCCGCTCACGGTGCTGTAGTATTAGGATTGCTGCCCTTAGCAACAGCAATCGGGGGATTTTTGCGATCGGGCGATCGCCCATCTTCTAGCTTTTGGCTTGCTAGTATCGCCGGGAGTCTAACCGTTGTCTGTTTTGGAATTGTTACTGGTGCAGGGCAACTCCAACTCCCAGATTTAGCTTTATTTGCATCAGTCATTGCTGCTGCTTTTGGTTACGCCGAAGGTGGGCAATTAGCTAAAACTTTAGGCGGATGGCAAGTTATCAGTTGGGCATTGATAATTATCGCTCCCTTCGAGATTTTGCCTACAATATTTATGGTCATACAACATGGATTAATAGCTGCACCGACGGCATGGTTGGGTTTTGCCTATGTGAGTATTATCAGTCAATTTGTAGCATTTTTTGCCTGGTATGAGGGGATGGCGATTGGCGGAGTTGCCCGGGTAGGGCAAATTCAGCTATTGCAACCATTTTTGACGATCCTAGCATCCGCAATTTTGCTGGGTGAAACTGTGCAGCCGATCGCCCTAGGCAGCACTTGTTTAGTTGTTGTCTGTGTAGCAGTGGGGAAAAAAGCATCAATTAAGCAGGCAGCAGATTTGTGATGCGGACGAAATTTTTGTCGGACTTTTCATCGCTTAGATTAGGCAAGGTGCTATAAAGCGGTGTACCTTACATTCATTTAATGCTAATATATCGAGGCTGATGCTTAACTCGCTCGATCCAAGATTGAATTGCGGGAAACCTAGTCAAATCAAATCCGCCTTCTCCAGCAACGTGAGTGTAAGCAAATAAACCGATGTCAGCGATAGAATAGCGATCGCCTACAAAAAACTCATGCTTTTCTAAACGCTGTTCCATCACCCCCAAAGCAGCATAACCCGGTGCTTGTTTCTGTTGAAGTTCTGCTTGATATTCCTCAGCTTTTCCCACAGAAATCCAAAATCTGGAAGTTGCAATGTAAGGTTCGTGACTGTACTGTTCAAAAAACAACCACTGCATGACTTGAGCTCGTTCAAATTGAGCGCTGGGGAAAAACTCAGTTTTTTCGCTCAAGTAAAACATAATCGCATTGGATTCAAAGAGAAACTTACCCGGTTCAATCTCTAAAACAGGAATGCGCCCGTTAGGATTTTTGACCAAAAATTCGGGAGTCCGGCTTTCTTTTTGGAGAATATTAATTTCTGTGCGATCGAATGCAATATTGAGCTGAGTTAAGAGCAAGCGAACTTTATAGCAATTGCCCGAGGGCGAATATTCGTAAAGTTTAAACATGAGTCTTCAGGATATTTTAATATCTTAAATTATCTCATGATTTAGGCAAGATTAACTAACTCTTGTTTGCTAAAATTATTTTGGCGATTTTGGGCGATCGCCAAAACCAGCCACTTCTCCCAGCGTATAAAGCGGCCTGCCCTTCACCTCCTCATAAATCCGCCCAATATACTGCCCCAAAATCCCAATACTCACCAACTGCACCGCACCCAAAAAGAAAACCGCCATAATGATAATTGTCAAACCAGTTAATGCCGCACCCGGAGAGAAAAGACGCCAATACAAAACCAAAAAAGCCATTAAAACAGCCACCAAAGCCGAAAACAAACCCAAATAAATCGACAGTTGCAG
>JBDTEI010000582.1:0-5023 GCA_039922675.1 Microcoleus sp. | reverse complement strand
AGCAAATTGTGTACTGGCTGCACGAAATGACCGAACTTTGGGCAGCCCTGGAACCCTGGCGCTGTCGCCAAAGCTTGTTGGAACTGACCAATTTGCGGGTCAACCCCGACTCTTCCTTTTCCTTTGCCTCTTTGCGGTTGCAATACCTCTATCCCGAATCCGCCGGCTCAAACCTGCAACTAATAGATTTGGGGCAATTGTGGCAAGCGATATTTAACCAGTCCGATCGCACTCAGTTTGGCGCATTGCTCGAACTATTGCAACAAATGTACAGAGGCGAGATTAGCACAATAGAAGAATTGCGATCGCGCCTAGAAACAGTTCCCCTCGAACTCCAAGCCGCACCTTCACCAACCTTAACCCCCACCCGTTTCCAAAATGACATCCCCGAAAACTCACCCCCCGAAGTAGTTGGCGAAGTCTTAACCCAGCCAATGCCAGTCCAGATGTACAGCTTAGAAGACACAGGCCTCACCGATGTCGGCCGCACCCGCGACCACAACGAAGACTTCTTCAGCATCTGGACTCAGATCAACAAACTCGAAACCTCCTTCGGTCGCATCTTTCAAAGCAAAGGGCTTTACATTCTCTGCGACGGTATGGGCGGACACGACGGCGGAGAAGTAGCCAGTCAATTAGCCGCTGAAACCCTCAGAGAATTCTTTCAAACCAGTTGGGAAAATCAACTCCCCCAGGCCGACACCATCCGCGAAGGAGTGCTGCTAGCCAACAAAGCCATCTTTGAAATCAATCAAAAGGATGGTCGCTCCGGCAGCGGCCGCATGGGTACAACCCTAGTAGTAGTATTAGTTCAAGACACCAAATTCGCCGTTGCCCACGTCGGCGACAGTCGTCTCTACCGACTCCGCAAGGGACAAACACTAGAAAAAATCACCTCAGACCACGAAGTAGGCCAGCGCGAAATTAAGCGTGGGGTTGACCCGGAAACTGCTTATTCCCGTCCCGACGCCTATCAACTAACTCAAGCCATCGGCCCGCGAGACGGTAATTTTCTCAAGCCTGATGTGCAGTTTTTAGACTTGTGCGAAGATACTTTATTGATTTTGGCCTCCGACGGTCTGACAGATAATGATTTGTTGGAAACTCACTGGCGGAAAACTCTCGAACCTCTGTTAAATCCCCAAGCTAATCTCGACCAGGGAGTTGCTGAGTTGATTGAACTGGGTAACAAACGCAACGGTCACGACAACCTCACGGCAATTATCATTCGGGCGCAGGTAGGCCCATTTCGATTTTAGGATTTGGATGCTGCCAACTTTTTCCAAGGCGGTGGCGGGCAGCGCTAGATTTAAAGCTGCAATTGTTAAAGTTTCGGGAACAGCAACGGCCGTTTCCCGCAAAGGCTTGACTTTCTGCGATTTTACCTAAATTTCGATTTAATTAAGTAGATGCTTGGCACAAAAGTGCGATCGAGTTATCAGCAATCTTGCGCAAAGTCTTTTGCACAAAACAAAATTCGACTCTCATCTTTATGCAATTTTTAATCAAAAAGTGCTTTAATAAAGAGTGTATGAATCTCAGCGCTAAAGTTAGTAAAATCCTATGTATTTTCGCTAGTGCGATCGATCGATTTCCAGTAAATTTACGGTTAAATGGTGCAACAGATATCGTTATTACTTACTCGCTCCACAGTCAGCTATTGCAGTTGACCGTCGGCTCAATCATTTTTCAGCCAGAAATGGGACGATCTCATGCGATATTTATTAGCAGATAGCACGGGTTATTCTATAGGAGCGCGATCGCCCTCCCATAGCCACATCTAATATCAAATCCGGTTGCATCCGAATGAGATCGAGCGCGCTCATGTGACGCGATCGAGCTGTGCCAAACCCGAGCGATCCACTCAGAAAATTTTGATTCCGATCCAAGCGGAAGCGATATGAAACGAATGTTATAAAAGAGTGCAGAGAGTCCTTTTCCCACCCTTACCCTTAACGACTATCTGTAGCGTTTATTATTGAACAGTCCTCGACGCAGAAACCCGGTTTCTTAACGTAATTGCGTCATTTGACCTTGAGGTTTGTCACTAGAAACCGGGTTTAAGAGAGTCCCGAGTCCGTAAGTCCTATTGAAATTGAGATGAGACTGTCTGTACTCGCACCCCGCTTCAAAACCAGTTGTAATTACCACAAACGCCCCACTCCCAAATCATGGAGATTCATCACATAAATCTAAAATGCTGCTGACTCTTTTAGATCCAGAAAAAAATACCCCTCTGCAACAGTGGAGTTTCGAGAACGAGTCCATTGTTCGCATCGGCCGATCTCCTGAAAATCACGTTGTGATTCCCAATGCTCTAGTGTCGCGGGAGCACGTAGAATTGCAGAGAGTTAAAAGCGGTGCTAACCGTCAGTGGTACTTAATAAATTCCGGGACAAATGGCACTTTTGTTAACGGTACTCTCATGTCTCAGGGTTGGATATCCGACGGTGCCCTGATCCAATTGGCGCGGGGCGGCCCTATTCTGCATTTCCAAGCTGTCACGATTGAAGTCGGCGGCAAAATTGAGGCGATCCCTACCTTCAGCCCCGCCACCCCTAGATGTACCCACGCGGGAAATCCGCCGGGGAATTTATTCTGCATCCACTGTGGCGAACCGATTAAAGTCGATCGCACAGTCCGTCACTACCAAGTGCTGCGAACTTTGGGCCAAGGCGGTATGGGGACAACGACTTTAGCCTGGGATCGAGAGAAAGCGAAAGCTCAACAACCGGGAAGTTCTCCCGCAGCTTCTCTGGTAGTTCTCAAGGAAATGAATGCTGACATGGCTCAAATAGTCAAAGCTCAAGAACTTTTTGAACGTGAAGCTAAGACCCTCAAGGCCCTCCACCATCCGGGAATTCCTCAGTTTTTTGACTTTTTTGTGGAAGGGGGAAAAAAATATTTAGTGATGGAAATGCTCCACGGCGAGGATTTAGAAAAACGCATCTACAACCGCGGGCCTGTTGCTCCCCAACAGGCGATCGAGTGGATGATCCAAACCTGTGAAATTTTGGACTACATTCACTCTCAAAAACCCCCGATCGTCCACCGCGATATTAAACCTGCTAATTTGCTGGTGCGGCACCGGGACAATGGCATTACAGTGCTAGATTTTGGCGCCGTTAAAGAAATCGGCACTCCTCCGGGCACTCGCATCGGCGTTGAAGGTTACACGGCACCAGAACAAGACCGGGGACAGCCTCTCCCTCAGTCGGATTTATATGCTATCGGGCCGACTTTGATTTTTTTGCTGACGGCCGAAAGCCCTCAAAAGTTTTATGGCAAAATCCCCCGAGGTTACGGGTTTAAGCTTGAAAATATTCCGACCATCGCCCCGAAGTTGCGGGAGGTCATTTTGCGAACCACAGCAGCTAAACCTGGGGATCGCTTTCAAACTGCTCAACAATTAGCTAGAGCTTTAGCAGCTTGCCTCTAAAATAAGTCATTAGTCATTGGTCATTAGTCATTAGTTAGGAGTCCTGCCGTCAACCGAATGACCGGCTTTCGGGCAAGCTGTTATCTGTCAACCGAACGACGGAGCTCACGGCAAGCTGTCAACCGTCAACTGTCAACCGTCAACCGTCAACTGTCAACCGTCAACTCTCAACTGTTATTCCTCGTCCCAAGCTTCTACAGCTATCAACTCGCTTACGGGGTCTTGCATCGAAAAATCAAACTCTAGGAGTTGCTGTTTCCAGTAAGGCCATTCGTCGCCATAAAGCAGAGCAATTTTCCAAATGCTGTCTGTCGGCTTGATAATGTCAGACGTGACGAGAGAATGCACCTGACGCTGAAACTTAACCATCGGCTGTATAACCTTCTGGCTCATAATACCTCTTGAATTGTTTAAATTTTGTGTAATTACCACTTCCCAGCGCACACTTTTTACCGCAGTTTCGCCAAGAACCGTCTAGCCAAGATACGTGTAGATTTTTGTCGGGAAGCTACATATTCAACTTGTATCTTAACACAGTTCGTTTTGACAAGGGCCTATAAGCAAGACTGAAGAGTCAAGATTGACTTCAAAGAATTAATCATCTTTCAAATGTCGCGCTATATGCTGTCGATCAGCAGTGGGAGGTTTGCAACATCGATTGTTTCCACATAATAGCAGATGCAAGGGCTGCTGAAGGCTGATTTTTGACAAGGCTAATTTTCGGAGAAACTGCAATTACTGCTTGTTCGCTGCTACAGCTTGATTTCCGCTTTCGGGCGAGTAAACTGAACCCCACGCACTTGTTTCAGCTTCAAGGCTGGCTTTGCTGTGAGAGGGGAGTCTGACCGGCATCTACTAATTATAACTCTACTGACGGCAAAGGTGGTCGAAAATTGTTGGATACTGTTGATCGGCATCCCCGCGACTGTCGATCGAACATTCTAGACCGCCGGACACAGGCGTGTCAGCAAGTTCCCAACGCATCGTCCTAAATCTAAAATCTAAAATCTAAAATTGTATGACTTGGACAAGGCGACACATTCTCACTCTGGCTGATTTTACCTCCGACGAATACGACACGGTGCTGCAAACTGCCGCCAGTTTTCGGGAAGTGCTCGGCCGCCGCACTAAGAAAGTGCCCGCCCTACAGGGTCAAGTGGTCGCGAATTTGTTTTTTGAACCTTCTACCCGGACTCGCAACAGTTTTGAGTTGGCGGCGAAGCGGCTGTCGGCGGATACACTGAATTTTACACCGGGAAGTTCTTCTCTGACGAAGGGGGAGACTATTCTGGATACGGCTAAGACTTATCTGGCGATGGGAACGGATTTGATGGTAATCCGGCACGAACAAGCTGGCGTTCCCAGTACAATTGCTTCGGAAATGGATCGTTTGGGTTCGACAGTCAGCGTTCTGAATGCAGGAGATGGCCAGCACGAACACCCGTCGCAAGGTTTGTTAGACTTATTTACTATTTGTTCTTTGTTAGATGCCGAACGTCCGCGACTGGAACTTTTAGCGGGCAAAAAAATTGCTGTGGTGGGGGATATTTTGCATTCGCGGGTGGCGAGGTCGAATATTTGGAG
>JBDTEI010000581.1:0-5573 GCA_039922675.1 Microcoleus sp. | reverse complement strand
TCGAAAACTCGTCCGTCCACAGTGGTTTCGAGTCCAAATTGGCAAAACGCAGCATGAGGGCGATCGCCATCCACAGCAAGAGCAACAACAGTTGTTTGTTCTGACTCAAAAGACTATATCCTTAATTTTTGTTGTTCCCGCGCTTGTAAATTACAATCGCTCGTTGCTGCATTCCCAGCCAAGAGAAATATGCTATGCGATCGAACTCCTCATATCCAGGCTTGGGCTGGTTCCTAGCAACAATGTACTCATCATCAAATACCCACGGCCCTAACCCTGTCAAATTAGCGTCCTGCCATTTTTTAGTTTTGTAAATTCGCATGAAATTGTCACTATTGTACCATCCATTAAAAGTGTCTAGACCGCGAATTGATTCGGATTTCACATTATATACAGTCATGAGTTTATTTTGAGCATCCGTTGCTGCACCGTTCCAAGCCATATAGTCCTGAAGGCAAACTACACTGAAAATGTAAAGGAGCGTACAACTAAAAGTTGCCAACCTCAGTGCACCTTTGAGCTTAAATCGTCTCATTTCGTAGGCTAATAGCAAAATGAAGGGTGGCAGTGCCGGAATTAAATATCTATCGAACACGAACAACCGGCCTGGATTGTAAGCTACAGCCAGAAGAACCCCTCCCCACAGCAATAAAAATAATCTTTGAGGAATTCGCTTCTGCAAAACATTATTTTCGTCCTCTGGCAGCCGCAGATCATAAAGTAGATCGACACAGTTGATAAATATTAGTCCGGCAACTCCCAGCGCAGCAAATGTTATAGGCCACCACCATCCACCGATACTAACTACTGGCTGTCGGCTGAGATCGGGTAACTGAATATTACCCACAGCCAAATCAAGCAGATAATCTCCTTTTAATAAAGGCATCCGCTCTGCATATTGATTTAACCACAAAGATTCTTTATGGAACAATCCACGTTGGACAATAAATAAAATCTTAGGTAACAGAAACACTGTCAGCGAAACCAAGCAAAACCATACAAAAATAGCGAGCCGCTTGGGAGTCCAAACATCGTGTTTACGAACTATTTGCCAAAGTTTACCAGCACCCAGAGGCAAAGCAAAAAGGCCTATATAACAAAGTGAAACTGGAATGTGACGAAACCCATCCATAGCTGACATTAGAACTCGTCCCTGGAGACCTTCAAAAATAGGAGTGCCAGCATCTTTAATTGTCCCTAAATACAGAGCAATCGGCGTTGCCACCAGCCACGGGCAAATAAAAGCAAAAACCATAGACCAAGATACGCGATATTGTTTTTGCCACCAAAGTACGAAAACTGTCGCCGCAAAAGCAACAGGCAACATTACCCCAAATTGCCTCACAAAAAAAGCGAATACAGCAAAAACATTGCCCCAAAAAATTAGTTTTGCGCTCGGTGTTTGAAGCGCTAGCAGGAAAAATAGCCCTGACAGTATTGACATTGCAAGAAACGGCACGTCAGTCATAAAGCTATAGGATAAATTTAAAACTAAAGGGTTAATGGCTACCAGCACCCCGCAAACTAAAGCCAAGTTTCGAGAAAGACCCAATGCTAATCCGCAGCGGGCCATCGCCCACGCGCCAACAACGCTTAATACTAAAGTCGATACTCGTAAAATAGTGAAGCTAAAACCAAAAATATTGCAAAATAAGGCAGCCCAATAAACTTGAGCTGCGAGAGTGGCGGCTACATAAGAATGACCGCGGTACTGACCTTCTTCCAGCAATCTTTGGACAGCTTTAGCGTGTATCCAATCATCGTTAAGCGAGAATTCACCTATGGGCGACACTAATAGATTAGTTAATAGCAACAACAAGACCAAAGGCAAAATTAATGATTGATTGGTTATATAGCGCCAAGTAGTGGTTGAGAGTACCAAAAAATTTTGATTCATAAAATTAGTTTACTTGTTTGTAATTTTACACTCTTGACTGAAAGGAGCGTGTTTTGTGTTTCACTGTATTTTTGACGATCGCTCTCGCTCTCAAGAGCGATCGTGAATTTTGAGCTGTCTCTGTCGCTGTATGCCCCGATCGCTATCGGAGCTTCCCAGTTTCTAATCAACTTCCGTCACCCGCCAGCTCAGCTTCATATTGATCCAGAAATTCCACAGAGTCACGGCTGCGATCGCAATTAAATTAGCCAAATATTCATTCATCCCAAAAATATTAAACATCACATTAACCAGCAGCACATTCAAAATCAAACCCATCAAGCAAATTGTATTAAACTTCAACAGCCGTTTCAAGCGCTGGCTCATTCCCGGCTGTCGCTGAGAAATGTCCCCAAAAGTCCACAAATCATTCCAAAAAAAGTTACTGATAATTGCCAATTCAGCAGCAAAAATCAGACTGCGAGTAAGCTCCAAATTGAATATCTCGCGCAGCACGTACAAAACCGCCATATTCACAAACACGCCGCTGAAACCCACAAGGCCAAACCGCAGAAACTTACCCATCGGCCAGCGGGCAAACCGCAATATGAGCAAATGCCGCAAATACTCAATATACTGTTTCCCAGTAACTTTGCTTTCGCCTTCTTTCCGCTCCTGAAACACGTAACCAACTTCTCCAATCCAGCGGATATCCCCCCTCCCGAGCACTTCAATCAAAATTTTGTAACCCGCAGGATTCATGGTTTTGCCGGCAATGCAACTGCGGCGCACCATAAAATAGCCGCTCATCGGATCGGAAACTCGGCCCACCACTCCCGGCAGTACAATCAATCCGACTGTTTGAGCTCCCCGCGACAAAAATCGCCTGACAACGCTCCAGTCGCTCACCCCGCCCTCGGCAACGTGGCGGCTCGCAGCGGCCAAATCGGCTCCCCGCTGAATTTCTGCTAAAAGCTGCAACAGTGTCTCCGGCGGATGCTGCAAGTCGGCATCGATCACCCCCAAAACCTCGCCCCTAGAGGCTTGCCACCCGCGAATTACGGCTGTGGAAAGTCCCCGCTCGTCTGAGCGGCGCATCACGCGCAATTGCGGATATTCCGCTATCAGGGACTGGGCAACTTCCCATGTGCGATCGGGGCTGTCGTCATCGACTACAATTAACTCGTAGTTGCCGGGAATCATGCAATCGAGCAATTGGCTCAATTGTTCCACAATACTCTTGACATTCTTGCTCTCGTTATAGGTGGGGATGACGAGGGAAAAATAAATTGGCGGTGTGTCTGCGTCTGTAAAAGTTGCAGCGGAAGTCGGTACAACAGGAATTTGTAAAGGCCCAGAAGGCACTGGTAACAGATGATTTGTTTGGTTGATGCCCATAATTTAAGTTTCACAAACTAAAAGATGCTTTTGTAAAAAATTAAATTTTAGCAGATCGTTCTTCTCTGATTGATTTGTTAAGATATAAAAACGCCTTAATTCTAGGCAGTAATTCTGTAACTGAGCCAAAAATAAAACTGTGGATGCAATTCTAGAGCGCGCTTTACAAGGTTATAACATTTCTACCGCCGAGGCCTTGGTACTTTTGCAGCCAAGAGATCCAGAGGATCTCGCCCAAATTCAAGCAACCGCTGACTTGCTCCGCCGCCGACAATCAGGGGATACTGTTACCTATGTTATAAATCACAATATTAATTTTACTAACATTTACGAGCAGCATTGCAGTTTTTGTGCGTTCCGCCGTGACGAGGGAGATGAGGGCGCATTTTGGTTAGATGCAGCCCAAATTCAGGAAAAGGCAACTGATGCAGTGCAGCGGGGTGCGACGGAAATTTGTATGCAGGGTGGCTTAAATCTTCAAGCTAAACTGAACGGCGCATCTTTGCCTTATTATCTGCAATTGGTAAAAACTATTAAAGATAAGTTTCCGCAGTTGCACTTGCACGCTTTCTCGCCGCAAGAAATAGAATTTATTGCCAGACAAGATAATCTGAGTTTCAGCTATGTTATTTCAGCTTTGCAGGATGCCGGAGTTGGTTCGATGCCGGGTACTGCGGCGGAAGTTCTCGACGATGCGGTGCGGAGGATTATTTGCCCGGAAAAACTCGCTTCGGCAACTTGGTTAGAAATTGTGGGAACGGCTCACCGTCTTGGTTTGCCGACAACGAGCACGATGCTTTGCGGGCATATTGAGACTGCATCTCAGCAGGTTTTGCATTTAGAAAAAGTGCGATCGCTCCAACAAACCGCAATTAACAACAACTATCCAGCGCAGATCACAGAATTCATTTTACTGCCCTTTGTCGGACAGGATGCACCGGCTCCTTTACGCAGTCGAGTCGGCCGCGATCAACCAGTTTTAGCAGATACATTGTTACTCACCGCAGTATCTCGAATCTTCTTGGGAAATTTGATTTCCAATCATCAGCCAAGCTGGGTAAAATTGGGTTTAGCAGGAGCTACAGAAGCCCTGAAATGGGGCTGCAACGACATCGGCGGCACTTTGATGGAGGAGCACATTACCACGATGGCCGGCGCGGTTGGTGGCAGTTGTCAGTCTGTGGAAGATTTGCAGAATGCGATTCGTTCTTTGGGGCGGGATTATCAGCAAAGAGATACAATTTATCGACCTTTGGGGGTTGACAAATTAGCGGGAATTGTATAAGTTTTTCGTAGGGTGCGTCGCTATAAAAAATCCCCAAAACACTCGATAAGTTAAGGGCGATGCACCTTAGATTATTTATAAAAAGTCTTGCAATCCAACAATTTTTGGGCTTGTTTGTTCAACCATTGTATCAGTATCAGGTGCGTCGCCCTCAGATTGTAGATTAGACCTCTTGCAAAAATCCGAAAATACCCTGAAACCATCTGCGTCAATCGGTGTTGCATCTGCCCGATATCTGCGGTTGCCCTATGACTCGAAGATTTCTGCAAGAGGTCTATTGAATGCCAGAGATTGTCGATAGCGACGCACCCTACAAATACTTAGTCCGCGCACCATCCGGACTTTGTTTGTGTAGAAGCGATTTCAATCGCCGAATCATCTGCAATAAAATTGGTTCGTAGTGAGGAATGCAAGTCCTCAGATTTTGAATCTTGACTCTCTGTCCTCACTACGAACATGATTGCGGGTAATTAACTGGACAAGATATTAAACCTTAAACTCTTCCCCAATCCGTCGCATCGCTTCCTCGACATTTTCCCGACTATTAAATGCCGAAATGCGGAAATAACCCTCACCCGCCGCACCGAAACCAGAACCCGGTGTCCCCACCACATTTACAGTTTGCAGCAACTTATCAAAAAACTCCCAACTGGTCAAACCGTGAGGCGTTTTTACCCACACATAAGGCGCATTTTCGCCACCGTAAACCTCGATTCCCGCCGCTGTCAATTTCTCGCGAATTATCTTCGCATTTTCCATGTAAAAATTGACTAATGCCTTAATTTCAGCCTTGCCTTTCTCAGAATAAACGGCTTCTGCACCGCGCTGCACAATGTAAGAAACGCCGTTAAACTTAGTAGATTGGCGGCGGTTCCACAATTTCCAAATTTCGACATCGGAACCGTCGGCGGCTTTTCCTGTTAAAGTCTTCGGTACTACTGTAAACGCGCAGCGAGTACCGGTGAAACCAGCATTCTTTGAGAACGAACGAAATTCGATCGCACAATCGCGCGC
>JBDTEI010000580.1:0-10354 GCA_039922675.1 Microcoleus sp. | reverse complement strand
CTGACCGGTCATGTTTTCTTCGGGTTCAAGGCTGCTTATCCGGTAAATTGCGCGATCGACTGGTGCCGCAATTGGATCGAGAAACGTTTTTTTGAATTGAAATACTTGAGCTAAGTAAGTGCCGAATATCGGTGTGATACCTACCACAAGTAGCAGCGTGAGAGCGATTTGAAAAAATCCTTGCAACATCGCGCCACAAAATATTAATTTAAATTGATGGAGTTGATGGATAACTGTGGCGATCGCTTCCAGAGTTGGGTTCAGCCAGTTCGATCGCATAAATGAAAAGTCAGAACTAGGCTGGCTTTGCTGTTGAGTTTGAATTCATCTCAACTAAAGTCACCTACTTAATTATCAATGAAATTTTATAAAAGATAGATATTCAGGAATTACGCACTCTTGAGGTAAAATTCAGGTTTGATCTTGCTAGCGCACAGAAAGCAAGGATCTAAAATTCGTAATTGGCGGTCAGTGATTTGTCAAGTGCCTAGAGTGAGGAGAATTATTGAGCGAGCGGAATTTTTCGGAAATTCAACTTAGCAGCCGATCGCCCGATCGAACTCGCATCGCAAAAGATGACAACATCGGGAAAATAACGGTAGAATTCCTTTAACTACTTGCGATCGTGCGATGACATCAACACTTTATCAGCAAATTCAGGAATTTTACGACGCTTCTAGCGGTTTGTGGGAACAGGTGTGGGGCGAACATATGCACCACGGTTACTACGGCCCGGATGGCAATTTGAAAAAAGAGCGCCGACAGGCTCAGATAGATTTGATCGAAGAACTGTTGGGCTGGGCTGGAGTACCGTCAGAGAAACCGCTCTCTGAACCTTACCGCATTCTTGATGTCGGTTGCGGCATCGGCGGGAGCACGCTGTATTTGACCGAAAAGTTTAGCTCGATCGCTGAAAATAATTTAAAGTTGGATGGTGGGGTCGATCGCGATTTTAGTCGATCGCCGGAACCAAGTAAAACTGGCGATCGGGTTACAGCTACCGGCATTACTCTGAGTCCGGTACAAGCAAAAAGAGCGACCGAACGCGCTAAAATTGCTGGACTGGAAAGCAATGTTAACTTTTTAGTAGCAGATGCTTTAAATATGCCTTTTCCTGACGAGTCCTTCGACTTAGTTTGGTCACTGGAAAGCGGCGAACATATGCCCAACAAAATTAAGTTTTTGCAGGAATGCTGTCGCGTACTCAAGCCGGGAGGAACTTTGATTTTGGCAACTTGGTGTCACCGCCCGCTGGGAGAAACGGCGGGAGAATTGACTGATGCAGAAAGAAAGGAATTGGCAGAAATTTACCGGGTTTATGCTTTGCCTTACGTAATTTCTTTGCCAGAATATGAGGAAATTGTCCGCAGTTTGCCTTTGACAAGTATTCGCAGCGCTGATTGGTCGAAAGCTGTTGCTCCTTTTTGGGATGTGGTGATCGATTCTGCTGTTACTCCGAGCGCGATTTGGGGTTTGCTGACTAGCGGTTGGACGACTATTCAAGCTGCACTGGCTCTCGGATTGATGAGCCGGGGATATCAGAGCGGATTGATTCGTTTCGGGCTGATTTGTGCTGTAAAATAAATCAGAAGGAAGAAGGAAGAAAGAAGAGGGAAGAGGGTTCGGTCGATGATATTTTTGGTGGCAAGTTCAATTAAGTAAGGTGGATAATTTCTACCTTGCTTAATATTATTTCTGGTGCGTTTGTATAATTTATGAGCAACGATTCGATTGGTAAGTCTTGGATTGATAAAGATAACAATGGCTCGGCTCCGCAAAGCTGGGTGAGGGCATTTTGGGAGTTTTCTCGGCCGCACACGATTATTGGGACTACGTTGAGCGTACTGGCTTTGTATGCGATCGCCCAAAGCACGCGGTTGTTGGTAAATCCTATATTTTTGCCCCTAGCTTTTGCTTGGTTGGCTTGCATTTGCGGCAATATTTATATTGTGGGATTGAACCAGTTAGAAGATGTTGAAATTGATAAGATTAATAAGCCGTATTTGCCGATCGCCTCGGGAGCATTTTCTCGCAAAACTGGAGAGATTATTGTAATTGCAACGGGAATTATAGCGATTTTGACTGCGGTTTTGCAAGGCCCGTTTTTGCTGGCTACAGTTGGTGTTAGTTTGGCGATTGGGACTGCTTATTCTCTGCCGCCAATTAGGCTGAAACGGTTTCCTTTTTGGGCGGCGCTGTGCATTTTTACGGTGCGGGGGGCGATCGTCAATTTAGGGCTGTTTCTGCACTTTAATTGGGTTTTGGGTTTGGGAAGGGCGAAAAGCGCTTTCTCTGGCTGGAGTTTGGACAGCGCGTCTTTTGAGATTCCGGCGGAAGTTTGGGTGCTGACGGTTTTTGTGATTGTGTTTACTTTTGCGATCGCCATTTTCAAAGATATCCCTGACATGGAGGGTGACAAGCAATACAATATTACTACGTTTACGATCGAGCTGGGCAAGCCCGCTGTCTTTAATTTGTCTCGCTGGGTGTTGACGGTTTGCTATTTGGGCGCGACTTTGGCGGGATTAGTCGTCTTGTCTAATGTTAATTTAGTGTTTCTGGCAGTTTCTCATCTGGTGGCTTTGGGTTTGATGTGGTTTTGGAGCGTGAAAGTTAATTTGGACGAGCAGAAAGAAATTGCTGATTTTTATCAGTTTATCTGGAAGTTGTTTTTCTTGGAATATCTGATTTTTCCAGCAGCTTGTTTGTTGGGATAGATGAAGGAAGTTCGGTAGCGGATTTTGTAACGGATGTAACAGATTTAAGGGAGGTCATTTCAGAACCGATTTGGTAATCACTTTAATAGACCTCTTGCAAAAATTTTCGAGTCATAGAACAACCGCAGATATCGGGAAGATAAACACCGATTGACGCAGATGGTTTCAGGGTATTTTCGGATTTTTGCAAGAGGTTTTATAAATTTAAAGGATTTAACAATGTTGAGGGAAGAACGAAGGAAGAGTTAACAGATTAGAATAAGTTGCCAATTACAAGTTAGCGAACTCCCAAACAACAAACACAACTATGGCTTCTAAGAAAAAAACGCAAAAATCGGCCGTAAAATTGGATGTAGAAAACTCTTTGCAAATAGCGTGGGAACATCATCAAGCGGGGCGTTTGTTAGAAGCTGAGAGTTTGTACCGGCAAATCGTAGAAGTCCAGCCGGATTCAGCAAACGTGCTGTGTTTGTTGGGAATAGCGCTGAGACAGCAGGGAAAAATTGCTGAGGCGATCGACTTTTACGATCGCGCGATCGCCCAAAACCCCGATTTTGTAGAAGCACATTTAAACAAAGCCCATGTTTTGATGGATGTCGGCGAAAGTCAAAGGGCGATCGCCAGTTACGAACAAGTTATCAAAATACAGCCAAATTCCGCACTCGCCTGCAATAAATTAGGCTGGCTAAAACAGCAACAAGGAGAAACAGACGCAGCAATTGTATATTACCAAGCAGCGCTCAAAATCGACCCAAACCTGGTTGAAGCCGCCCACAATTTAGGGAAAATATTTACAGAAAAAAATCAATTTAACGATGCAGTAGCCTGTTATTTACACGCTTTAAAAATAAATCCTAAATTGACATATTCTCTGCTAGGCTTGGGCAGAGTTTTGCAGCAGCAAGGTAAATTAACCGAAGCTTTCAACTACTACCAGCAAGCTTTAGAAATAGAACCGCACAATCCCGAAGCGCAAAACAATATCGGAGCATTTTACCACGAACAAGGCAATACAAAAACAGCCATAGACCACTACCGACAAGCATTAAGCTTAAAGCCAGACTTCGTGGATGCTATTAACAACCTCGGACACGCTTTGGTGGATTTAGGGAATTTTCAAGAGGCTTTTTATTGTCACCGTCTAGCCTTGGAATTGCAGCCAGACAACGCCACCGCACACCTCGAATTTGGTTTAACTTTGCTGTTGTTAGGAGATTATCAGCGCGGTTTTGCTGAATACGAGTGGCGGTGGCGCACTCCGCAACTATCGCCGAGGCAATTTCAACAGCCGCTTTGGGATGGTTCAGATTTGCATTCTAAAACTATTTTACTGCACGTTGAGCAAGGCTTGGGCGATTCGATTCAGTTTATTCGCTACGCGCCGATTCTTCGCAGCCGAGGCGCTAAAGTCATCGTGGCTTGCTATCAAGAACTGATACGGTTGTTTGCGACAGTTGCCGGCATTGAATATTTATCAGTGAGTTTTGAGGGTTTACCAGTATTTGACTTTCACGCACCGCTGATGAGTTTACCCAGAATTTTGGGGACAACTCTCGAAACAATACCCGCAAATGTTCCTTATTTGACTCCGCCTGCTGAGTGCAAATTTGCCCTGGCTTCCGATGCAAAATTTAAGGTGGGAATTGTTTGGGCTGGGAATCCCACCAGGCGGAAAGACAATCAGCGATCTTGCAGTTTGAGCGATTTTATTCCATTGTTTGATGTGACGGGAATCGCTTTTTATAGTTTACAAAAAAACTTGTCCGAGAGCGATCGCACTTTGCTCAATCACTACTTAGTGCCGGATTTGAGTCCGCACCTGGACGACTTTGCTGATACGGCTTCTGCTATATCTCAACTGGATTTAGTGATTAGTGTCGATACCTCAGTTGCACACTTGGCTGGTGCTTTGGGAAAACCGGTTTGGGTGTTGCTTGGTTTTGCTCCTGACTGGCGCTGGCTGCTGGAGCGCGAAGATAATCCTTGGTATCCAACTGCTAGGCTTTTCCGTCAAAGTCAGCCGCAAAATTGGCAGGAATTGGTTCAGGATGTGCAGGCTGCTTTGAGTTTGTTGGCGATCGCAAATTCTGCTATTTATTCCGAGGATGAAGCGGAAAATCTGCCGCCCGAAAACACAATCGCGGCGACAGTTTCCGTTGCTTCTGCGGCGCTGGAAATGACAGACGCTAGCGTGGTTGACGATAGCCAAAAAATATTTTTAACAGCGGGGGAAGTGCTGGCTAACCGCTCCGCAATCGAGCAATTACCGCCAAGTAAAACATCTATTCCCAGCGCCACTAATGGGGAAAATTCGGTTGTTTTAGAGGATTTGTTGCAGCAAGCAGAAAAGTTCATGGAAACAGGTGAGAAGCAAGAGGCAAAATCTCTTTACGAACAAATTATAATTCTCGATCCAAATTGCGTACAAGCCCGGATTAATTATGGTTTTCTCAAGCAGGAAAATGGCGAATTAGATGCAGCTATCCCCCATTACCAACAAGCTTTGGCCCTGGCTCCAGATATTCCTCAAACAGCTTACAATTTGGCAAAGATTTTTGAGGAACAAGGTAAAGTAGAAGAGGGAATCGCGCTTTACGAACAAGCTCTAGTCGCTGATCCGGATTTCGTACCCGCACTGATTAATTTAGCGGTGGCGCTGCAAGAAAATGGCAAACTTTTAGAAGCTGTTAACCTCTATCGGCGGGCGCTGGAAATTAATCCGCATAGCTGGGAAGCTTACAACAATCTGGCAACAGTTTTGCAAGAACAAGGCAATTTAGAAGATGCCCTAGAGTATTATCACAAAGCTTTAGAATTGCTGCCGGATTTTGGGGAAGCTATTAACAATTTAGGCAGGACTTTTCTGGAAAAAGGCGCGGTAGAAGAGGCGATCGCCTGTTACAAGCGGGCGATTTATTTGAATCCAGATCATGCTAGTGCTCACCTCAATTTGTCCTTGGCTTTGCTGTTGGCGGGAGATTTGGAAAATGGTCTGGCGGAATACGAATGGCGCTGGAAAATTAATGAATTTAAAATCGGTCATTCCTGTTTTATGACTGGGCCGGAAAATACAGTGGCGGCGAGAGAATATCGGCCGCTGTGGGATGGTTCCGATTTGCAGGGAAAAACTATTTTGCTCCACGCGGAACAAGGTTTGGGCGATTCGATTCAATTTGTGCGCTACGCTGCGATCGTTAAAAATAAAGGCGGTACGGTAATTGTTGGCTGTTACCCGCAATTGCAACGTTTGTTTGCAACGGTTGAAGGTATTGATTTGCTAATAGTTAAAGACGCGCCGCTACCGGAATTTGACGTGCAAGTGCCGATGTTGAGTTTGCCCTATGTTCTCGGTACAAGGCTCGAAACAATCCCGGAAACTACTGCTTATTTATCTAAACCTGCGGGTGCTGAATTTACGCTTTTGCCGGGACGTAATTTGAAAGTTGGGATTGTTTGGGCGGGGAATCCAAAACACCGCAAAAATACCCAGCGTTCTTGCAGTTTAAGTCAGTTTCTGCCGCTTTTGGATGTTTCTGGGGTAACTTTTTACAGCTTGCAGAAAGAGGTTTTAGAGGCCGATCGCGCGCTGTTGAATCAAACTCCGATCGTCGATTTGAGCCCGCATTTTGGGGATTTGGCCGATACTGCTGCTGCGATCGCCAAATTGGATTTAGTGATTACTGTCGATACCGCTGTCGCCCATTTGGCCGGGGCTTTGGGCAAACCGGTGTGGATTTTGCTGGCGTTTTCCCCGGATTGGCGCTGGTTGTTGGAGCGCGAAGATAGTCCTTGGTATCCCAGTGCAAGGCTGTTCCGCCAACGGGAAAGGGGGGACTGGCAGGGGGTTTTTGAGCGGGTGGCGCAAGCTCTAGGCGCTGTTTCCGCAGCATTTGTGCCCTCAGATTCGGCGGATGCAGAGTTTCGCTTGGGCCGAGATTTACAGCAGCAGGGCAACTTTGGGGGTGCGATCGAATGTTATCAGCGGGCGATCGCGATCGATCCAAATTACGCGGCAGCCCACAGCAATTTAGGCGTTGTCAAACAGCAAAGCGGGCGGTTAACAGAGGCGATCGCGCACTACCAACAAGCGCTAGAAATCGACGGAAATTTGGCGGAAACTGCGAGCAATTTGGGCAGCGCGCTGGCGGAAGCAGGGGAGACAGCACAGGCGATCGCACAATACGAGCGGGCGCTGTCTTTGAACCCAAATTGCGCCGAAGCGATGATTAATTTGGGGCTACTGCGGGAAGAAGAAGGGAAGGTGGCGGAGGCTTTCTCGCTTTACCAGCAAGCGATTCAAGTCAATCCTGATTGCGCGGCGGCTTATTTTAATTTGGGAATTGCTTTGGAGAAACAGGGGGAGGAAACGGGCGCGGATTACGATCGCGCGATCGCGAATTACGAAAGGGCGATCGAGCTCGATCCCAACTATTTGGACGCTTTGCACAACTTAGCATACGCCTCGATCCGCCAGGGCCGAGTTGCAGATGCGATCGCCTATTACGATCGAGCTCTGGCGCTGCAACCCGATTTGGCAGCAACCGATCTCGCTTTCGGGAGTTGGCTGTCCAACCAAGATCGGTTAGATGAGGCTCTAGCCTTTTGCCAGCAAGGGATTCAAAAATATCCCGCCAGTGCGGGCGCTCACTGCAATCTGGCAATTGTCTTGCACAAACAAGGTAAAATTCAAGATGCGATCGCCTGCTATCAGCAAGCTTTGAGCCTGAAACCCGACTTTCCCGAAGCTTTGAACAATCTCGCTAAAGCTTTTGAGGAAGCGGGAAAAACGACGGAGGCGATGGATTGTTACAATCGGGCGATCGAACTCAAACCCGGTTATATCAATTCCCTCAACGGTTTGGGAAACATTTTGCACCAAAGCGGACAATTTGCCGGTGCTGTCACCTATTACGATCGAGCAGTTAAATTCAATATCGCCAACCCCGAATCTCACCTGAATTTAGCTTTAGCATTGCTGCTGGCTGGAGATTTTCAGCGCGGTTTTACAGAGTACGAATCGCGGCTGGTAGTTGAAAAAAAACAGTTCCCGCAATACAACTTTCTCCAGCCGATTTGGGACGGCAAAGATTTGGATGGAAAAACAATTTTGCTTTGCCCGGAACAGGGTTTAGGCGATGCAATTCAATTTATTCGCTACGCAGAATTAGTCAAGCAAAAAGGCGGCCGAGTAATTGTTTGGTGTTTGCCGCACTTGCAGCGCTTGTTTGCACGAGTTGCGGGAATTGATCAGTTAATAATTAGTCCAGAAGCAGCGCCGGATTTTCAAGTTCGCGCGCACCTCATGAGTTTGCCGCACCTTCTGGGAACAACCTTAGAAAGTATACCCGCCCAGGTTCCTTATTTAGCTCCGCCTCCCGGCGGGGAATTTACTTTCAACCAAACTGCTAATTTGAAAGTAGGGATTGTCTGGTGTGGGAATACTAACAATTCACAAAATAAACTGCGATCGTTCCCGCTCAATTTATTAACCAAAATATTAGATATTCCCGGAGCAGATTTTTACAGTTTGCAAAAGGAAATGACAGCAGAAGAACGCGCTTTATTAGAGCAAATGCCTGTCACAGATTTAAGCTCTTATTTACACGATTTTGCCGATACAGCGGCCGCAATATCGGCTCTAGATTTAGTGATTTCGGTGGATACTTCTGTGGCGCACTTAGTCGGTGCTTTGGGTAAACCCGTGTGGGTTTTGCTGTGTTTTGTGCCGGATTGGCGGTGGATGTTGGAACGGGAAGACAGCCCTTGGTATCCGACAGCGCGACTGTTTCGCCAGTCAACAGCGCAAGATTGGGAAGGAGTTTTAGAAGTGGTTGGTTTCGCGCTCCGAGAAAGAATTGCTCAGCATCAGGAATCTCAACCAATAATAGAAACTCAGCTTAATTTTGACTTGGCTAAGAAACAGTTCGATCGGGGAAATTTGCTGAAGTCGCAAGGAAAATTTATCGAGGCAATTTCGTATTTTGAAAATGCTTTAGTTTTGCAGCCAAATTCGATAGAAGTAGCCACCAATTTAGCGGTTGCGCTGCACCAAACAGGCGATTTAACAGGGGCTGCAACATATTATCAGCGCGCGACCGAAATTGACCCGAACTGCGCTCAAGCGCAAAATAACTTGGGTATTTTGCTGCAAGATCGGGGGAATATAGCCGAGGCTGTAGTTTGCTTTCAAAAGGCGATCGCCCTAAATCCCCTTTATGTCAAAGCCCTGAACAATCTCGGCGCGACACTCCAGCAGCAGGGCGAGTTGTCAAGTGCGATCGCCTGTTTTAATCAAGCACTTTCCATCAATGCCAATTACGTGCCTGCCATCGTAAATTTGGGCGTAGCAATGCAAGCAACAAATCAGCTAGAAGAAGCTAAACGCCTTTATTGTCTGTCAATTGAGATAGAACCTGACAGCGCCGCAGGACATTATCACCTGGGAAATTTGTTCTTAGAAATGCACCAATTCGATCGAGCTTCGGTTAGCTTACAAAAAGCCATAGCCTTACAGCCAAATTATGTAGAAGCGCTGAATAATTTAGGCACAGTTTTAGAAGCAAATAACGAAATAGACCGGGCAATTTTATTTTACAATCAAGCTATTAGTTACGACAAAAATTGTGCAAAATCTCACTTCAATTTATCCTTGGCGCTGCTATTAACAGGTGACTTACCTCGCGGTTTTGCAGAGTACCAATGGCGCTGGCAAACCGATCAAGCAAAAAAAATACAGTGGTTGAATTTCGATCGACCGATTTGGGACGGTTCAGATTTGCACGGAAAAACTATTTTGATTCGCTGCGAACAAGGTTTGGGCGATGCAATTCAATTTGTCCGCTACGCGGCAATTGTGCAGCAAAAAGGCGGCAAAGTAATTCTTTCTTGCTATCAAGAACTCAAGCGTTTATTCAAGCAGATTCCTGGCATTGAACAAGTGGCGGTGCGGATGGACGAATTGCCAGATTTTCAAGTGCAAGTGCCGCTGATGAGTTTGCCGCACATTCTGGGAACAAATTTAGAAAATATACCAGCAAATGTTCCTTATTTAGCAGCGCCGCCGAATTGGCAATTTTCCCTAAATTCCGTGAAGCGCAGCTATCCCGTAGGGAATCGCAATTTCAAAGTGGGGATTGTGTGGGCGGGAAGTTCGGAACATTTGAAGGATTTTCAGCGATCGAGTTATTTAAGCTATTTTCTGAAATTGTTAGATATTGCGGGCGTAAGTTTTTACAGTCTTCAGAAAGAAGTGTCGGTTGCTGATCGCATTTTGTTAAATGAAACTTCCGTAATAGATTTGAGCGACAATTTGAACGATTTTGCTGATACTGCGGCGGTGATATCGCAACTAGATTTAGTAATTTCTGTTGATACTGCTGTCGCGCACTTAGCCGGTGCCTTGGGTAAACCTGTCTGGATTATGCTCTCTTTCGTGCCCGATTGGCGGTGGATGTTGCAGCGCGAAGATAGCCCTTGGTATCCCACTGCGCGGTTGTTTCGCCAGGAAAAATCGGGGGATTGGGATGGCGTGGGCGATCGCGTAAAAATAGCTTTGCAAGAGTTAACAAACTCCTTGATTGCGAGTGAAACATCGCCCTCGCCCAGTCTCGTCTCTGCCAAAAAACTGACAGCAGTTG
>JBDTEI010000579.1:0-3235 GCA_039922675.1 Microcoleus sp. | reverse complement strand
CGAAAACTAGGAATAGAACGAAAAAGTTTAAACTTGCCACCCCTGTCATAATCCGCCGTCGATTTCGATAAAACCTCAGCCACCATCACCGCATTAGTAATCGTATCTTTCCTACCCTCAGCAAACTCAAATTTCCCCGCAACCACCATCACATCGGGATAAGTATAAACCCGCTTCGACGGTATCCACAAACGCAAATCGTTCATGAAAATCCGGTAGGGTTGTCCTTTCGTCGCATAATTTAGCGCCCCGCTCAAATTCAGGGCAATCTGATTGTGATTCGGTGTTCCGCCTGTCATAGGAATTATCTTGCCATCGTGATATTCACTTTTAAATTCTGCCGCTTCTTCCAGCTTTAAATACTCTTCAGGAGAGTAATAAATATCAACTTTTTCCTCAATTACTTCTTCGCGAATTTCAGTTGATGCCGTCATACTACATCCTCGTGCGATCCTACTCGCAATTATAACCGCATTATGTGTTAGAAAGCTGGTTTTTTGCGAGAATTAGGCGCTGTACCCAGAGTTGTAAAAAACCAGGTTTCTGAGAGTCTTAGCAATGCAAAAAATAAGGACACAACAATGTTGTGTCCTTACTTGGGCGGTATCGGAATTGATGACACAACAATGTTGTGTCCCTACTTAGTCTTGTCCAACTTCCGGGACTCCAACCAAATAGGAATTGCAATCCAAGCAACTGCTAACAGCAAAGCAACTACCGCAAATTGAGCCGCCCAACCTACCAACTTCTCTAAAGACACAACTTGTCCTAAGAAGTATGATAAACTTACCATGACAGATGCCCAGCTTGCTGCACCCAGAACATTGAACAGCGAAAATTTCCAAAAAGGCATTTCTGCCATACCCGCGAGAGGGCTAGCAAAAATCCGCAGCAGTGCGATGAAACGACCCAAAAATACCGCTTTAGCTGCATTTTTGCTAAACTGTTCTTTTAAGTCAAACAGTTGTTCTTCCCGAAAGCGGAAAAATTTTCCCAGCTTCAGCAGTAGTGGCCAGCCGCCGTATCTGCCGATCGCATAACCCAAATTTCCGCCCACTGTTGCACCAGCGATCGCACTTCCGAGCACATACCAGTAATTCAGTTCCCCGCTGCCGGCTAAAAACCCGCCAGCAATCGTAATTGTCTCGCCTGGAAGAGGAACTCCCAGATTTTCCAGCAAAATTCCCAAAAATACAGCCCAGTAGCCGTAATCTCGCGCAAATTGCTGAATAGTCTCTAAGGATAAAAACTCAAAAGACATTTCGATACTGCCTTCGTAAACTTTTGCAAAGCTCAATACTTTTATATATTGGCTCGATTCTGCCAATAGTGCAATCTTTCACTGTGATGAAAAACACACTACACTGGCGATCGCCCGCGCAACAAAAAACTAGCCTTCAAGGCATTATAGATTAATCAGGAATTGCTGCGGTTGCATTCCGTCCATCGAAAACCCGTCATCCTGCTTAACCAATCACAAGTGCCGATCGCCTCCGCTTTCAGATTTTACCCGATCGCGCATCCTAAAACCTTAGCTGAAATCCGCTGATTCTCTCAACTGAATCAGCAACCGAACTCACTTATTCATACTTAACAATCGTAGGATAACTGCTATGGAATTCCCCAACTTCAACCAACACATCATCCTCCAACCTCACAACTGCCTCGACTCCCAAGCAGGTAGCCTCCTCCAGCAACAGCTAGCCGAGATTTTGCCCGATCGCCACCAACTCTGGGTAATTGACATGGGCCACGTAGACTTTATCGACAGTTCCGGCTTGTGCGCCCTAGTCGGCGGACTCAACGCCGCCCGCCACCGGGGATGCCGCCTCGTCATCTGCAACGTCTCAGCCACTGTCAGGCTAATATTTGAAATTACTCAACTCGACCAACTCTTTGAAATTTTTGACAGCTTCGAGCAAATTATCTCAACACAAACTCCCGCTTTAGTTGCTTGATTAAAATCATCTGCCGAGTTGAAATGTCAAATTTCAAATCGATTTCAAGCAAATGCAGAGCTAATTTGTAGATCGTAAATCGGCTTATTTGTCAAGCAATACCAATGACAGACAAATAAATCCGGCACTTGAACCCCGACAGAAGCGATCGCAGGTGCAGCCGGAAAAGGCCAAAGTCGATCGAAACAAATCCTGTCCCCAACGAACCCAAACTGCATCAAATAAGTCGCCGGCGGCGCATTCAGAAGATTCAACAAGCGGAAAGCCAACTCGTACAACTGCTGTCGCCAAACATCCGACAAATGCAGCGGTTGAGAGTAACTCAACTCGCCGGACAACTTGTCAGATGCCGCAGCGATCGCCTCCGCATACAGCGGCCCCCTTGCCGTCAACACCACCGGCAGCCAAAAATTGCCATCGCCGACGGGTACTTGTAGTTCTTGGGCCACTCGATCGCGCGCCGCCGCCACATTAGCGCAAAATCGAAACACATCTTGACCCGGAAAAACCAGATTCGACGGCACATCCAGCGTCACAGGACAAACGATCGCCCTTGAAAGAGCGATCGCACCAAAATTGAGTTCAGAAACCGCACACATCTGGACTTCAGTTAAAGGATCGGATTGAGCGATCGCAGCCTTGAGACGATCGGCCGCGCTTTTCTCGTCACCCGCCACAATCAAAACCTCAGACATTGCCAAAGCTCGGCATTTGAATCCCGCGATCGTCATCAGGATCGACGCTGGGCAGATCCAGGCCCTTCGCCTTGCGATTGCGCACCGCCAGACGGTAAGTAACGCTTTGCAGCTCAGTGTGCAACTGACGGTTTTCCTTTTGCAGTTGATCCAACTTTTCCTTAATCGGCTCGATCCGTTCGGCAAACTTCTGGCGGTAAACCCCCGGTAATTCCTGAACCACCTGTTCGAGCATTCGAGAGCGATCGGTCAATTCTTGCACCGACTGACGCAGTTGGTAAACCTCAGCATCCCGCTCGGCGATTTGTTCCTGATAAAAACCCACCTGTTCTTCTACAGCTTGCAGTTGTTCCCGCATCGCCTGCATTTGAGCTTGGTGGCGATCGGAAACCTCCGGCGCCGGCACAAAACTCGTATTTCCCTTTACCAGTCTGAAAAGTTCTTGAGACAACTGCTGCACCAATTGGTCGCGCATTTGCAGCTCTTCGGTGAGACGAGATACCTCTGATTGCAGTTCTTTTGAGCTTACAAGTTTAGTTAGATTCACGATGACTCTCAGCTTTTGCTATAAAATGTGTTTCT
>JBDTEI010000578.1:0-3253 GCA_039922675.1 Microcoleus sp. | reverse complement strand
GCGAAGTGGTAACTCTGTTGGGTAAAGATGGAGAAAATCAAATTACTGCTGACGATTGGGCTACAATTTTAGGAACTATTTCGTGGGAAATTCTCTGCGGTTTTAAACACCGATTGCCCCGGGTTGCCGTAAACTATTAACTAGGACGATCTGGATGCTCGTAAAGAGAGTATGATTCAAGACGCTTCAGTTAATCATGTTTATGCCCCGGAGATCCCCCTTAAGAAGGCGGACTTTGAGCAATTTCTTTTTCCCCCCTTTTTTAGGGGGGCTAGGGGTGATCGGGCTTAACTTAACCGTATAGGAGTATAATTTCGATGCGATCAAATTTGATATTACCAATTACAAATTACAAATTACAAATTAGCAATTGACATGATAGCCAGCACAATTATACTAATAGCTCAAACCTTGACGGCGCAGCTAGATACAGAAAGAATACAGGCGATGCAATTAGCCGAAGAATTCTCGAAAAAATTCGTAGAATTGGGGTTTAAAATTGTACCTCAACTGCTGTGGGCGATCGGCATTTTGTTAATTACGCGATTTGCGATCGACTTTGCGGGCCGCGTGACTCGCCGAGCTCTGAGTCGCACCGAGCCCACGCTGCGGAAATTCTTAGTTCAAGCTGCGGAAATTGCGATTTTGATTGTCGGCGTAGTCGCGGCTTTGAGTCAGTTGGGTATTCAAACTACTAGCGTGGTTGCGGTGGTGGGTGCGGCGGGTTTGGCGATTGGTTTGGCGTGGCAAAATACTCTATCCCACTTTGCTGCTGGGGTAATGTTGATTAGTTTGCGGCCTTTTGAAGTCGGAGATACGATCGAAGCTACGGATGTTAAAGGAGTTGTCGATAGCATCGGGATTTTTTCGACAACCGTCGTGACGGACGATCGCATAAAAATTATTGTTCCTAACAATCAGCTATTTAACGGTACACTAAAAAATACCACGGCAATGGGAACGCGGCGAGTAGACTTAAAAATTGATATTGGCGATCGGCCGATCCGTCCAACTGTAGCTGAGTTATTAGAAATTGCTCATTCTCACCCGCTGGTATTGGAGAATCCGCCCCCGACTTGTTTGGTAGCCGAGATTACTCCAGATACAACTATTCTATCTCTCCGACCGTGGTGCGCGTCGGTGGCCTACGAACAAGTGCGATCGCAAGTTCAAGAACACGTCAAAGAAGCTATGAATGCCCACAAAAATCAAGAACAATAAATCTCAACCAAACCAACCTGCGCGCCATCGCCAACCCAATTATTCAGTAAATATCTCGCCCCCAAACGCCCAACTTTTTGTACAGTCTTTACTCGTTACGGGTCAACCGCAGATACCAGGCAGATCGACACAGATAAACGCAGATAATTTCAATAAAAGAGACCTAATGAAATCAAAAAATAATATTTTTTCATAACTTTTGTTGCAATCAATCCAAAATCCAAAATCCAAAATCTAAAATCCAAAATCTAAAATGAGCAATTGGTATCCGCAGCAAATTTTGCAAGAACCCGGTGTCAGGATGTCCGCCACCGAAAGACAAACAATTCTCAGCAAATTTCCGCCTCCCGACGAAAACAATCAAATTCATGCCGACGCAATTTTTGAAGGCGGCGGTATGCGCGGAGTGGCGTTTTTAGGCGCACTCAGATGCTGCAACGATTTGGGTATCCGCTGGCGAAAATTGGCCGGTACTTCTGCGGGTGCAATTACTGCCGCAGTATTGGCAACAGACTTGTCAATCGATGACTTAGAGCAACTGTTGGGACAGCTCGATTACAACATATTTTTAACTAAAAAAAACAGTCCTCTAATTTTAAACGGCGACCCGGCAGACGACTTGCAATCTCCAGCTTGGACGCTGCTTTTCCTAACAATTAGCCGCCAGATGGGAGAATATTCTGCCCAGCCTTTCCGGCAGTGGCTGGAATCAACGCTTAGTCAAGGTCACTTGCACACTTTTGCCGATGTCAAACAACTGGCAAAAGACCGGGAATTAAAAGTAGTAATATCCAACCTCAGTCGCGGTGAAATGTTGGTAATTCCCGATGATTTGAACCGACGAGAATCGGCGGATTCCGACGCTTTGTACGAAGAGTTGCAGCTAAAAAGCCCTGAAGATTTTAGCGTGGCTGAAGCCGTTCGGTTGTCGATGAGTATTCCGCTATTTTTTGAGCCGGGAAAACTCGGGAAAGATTTAATTGTCGATGGGGGAATTCTGAGCAATTTTCCGCTGTGGATTTATGACACAGAATCCGTCGGTTCGACTCCGGTTGCACCGCGCTGGTTTACCTTTGGGTTTCGATTAATTGATACTGGCGTTGAGAACCAAATCAAGATTAACAATCCGGTGTCGATGCTGGCGGCGATGTTCACAACCATGATGAAAGCAAGAGACCGCTATCACCAGCGCGAAATGGATAAAGGCAGGGTGATTAATATTGATGTGACTGAAGCTGCGGTGACGGCGACGGATTTTAATCTTGATGCCGATCGCAAGGCTAAGCTGTACCGATTGGGATATTTGTCTACTAAGAGGTTCTTTTTGAGTTCTAACTTTAGTTGGGAAAAGCACTTGAAGGCTAGGGGCTTTGGGGAGTAGGAGAGGGGGAGAGTGGGGAAATATGCCTTCCGCCTTCGATCAAAGGTATATAGGGAGAGGGATTGAAGAATTTTTGATTTAGGGGTTGGCAAGAGCCTGGTGTGTGTGCTATAGTTAGTTACCGTCATCGTGGAGAGGTGGCTGAGTGGTCGAAAGCGGCAGATTGCTAATCTGTTAAGGGTGTTATCACCCTTCGGGGGTTCGAATCCCCCCCTCTCCGTTCTAAAACTTCTAGGAAAAAATTCCTTTTAATCAAATTTTTGGACGATGCTCAGAGCAACGTCCCACAAATAAATTTTGTGGGATGGGCTTCTAGCCTGTCCAAATTATTTTTGCAATTAAAGTCTAGTCTAGCAACAATCAACTACCAAATCTAATTAAGTGCCTTCATTGCTTCGACAAATTGCCGCGAAATAAAAGGCAAAATCTCCTCATTTTTGCTATTCTCTTTCCCCTCGGTAAATACAACTAATAAATACGGCCGCAAACCAGGTATTTCAATATAAGCAGCATCGTGACGAACTTGACTTGTCAGCCCAGCTTTTGACCACAATTTTGCATCTTCTGGCAATCCGCTACCTAAAAAACCTGTGACTTGATTTTCTGGATCAGCTTCTAATTCTGCTGGTTCTAAACTGCGTTTCATTAAAC
>JBDTEI010000577.1:0-11065 GCA_039922675.1 Microcoleus sp. | reverse complement strand
TGCCATTTCAAAGTCATATACTGTAGAACCAACTGAAGCAATACCGTCCATGACTGCTTGCATTAAGGTTGGCCCGGAGAGGCGGCTGTCACGCCCGATCGCAATTATTAACTTTTCAGCAGGTTTGTGGACTTTTTGCACCACCCAATTGACAAAGGATTTACCTAGGATTGTGGCAATTTCGGGCGTGAGGTTGACTTTTTCACCGGGAACGCCTTCGAGGGCGATACCGCGAATGTCTGAACCATTTTGGAGGTTTTTCCAGTTATAGTTTTGCATAATTATTTTTTCACTATCCTCACTATTTGGATTGTAAACAATTTTGGAGCCATTCACTTAAACGATTTTTTATCCGTATTAATCGTTCATTTGAAATACTTCCTAAACGACCATTGACAACGGCTGATTCGACACTCGCTAATCGTCCTAGTCGAACAATAGAAGCAACCTTAAGACCAGTAGCTATATAGTCAGAATCTGCCACATCTATTATTTCGTCAAATCCTGCTGTTGATTGATCGATGCGTGAGGAAACCAAAGCGAGTAATAAATCAGAATGGCGACCGGGTGCAATGGCGACTACCAATGCAGGACGAAGTTTTCCCTGTTTCAAGTCAGCTTGAGGAAAACGAATTAATACAATATCACCTGGCTTCATGGTTGATAGATTTCTTGAGCATCTTCTAAGGAATATTCAATCTCATCATTTTCGCCGAAAAGTTGCGTTAATGCAAAATCTTGCCACTGGGTACTTTGCCATTCCGTGTATTCTGATGCTGGTATTTTCTGTTGGGTGGTTATAGATAGGATTAAGCTGGCAATTTGTTCAACAATATGATCTGGTAAGCTATCAATCTGTTGATGTAGTTGTTCGCGAGTAGTGGAAGACATAAATAAAATTTCCTCGTCAAATTTGTTTATGGTCACAATACCGGATGTTCGCTGTTGATTTACCTATAATTTTTCTTGAGATATCATTATAGCAATATCTCTGAAGGTAAGACATTCTTCGTCGTTACGGTGACAGAGTTTTTCAATCCAACTCTGGGAATTTTAGCCCCATCACCGCTGAGATTAAGCTCTCATCTATTAATCGTGTTCAATGCTATAAATTGCTTGCAAACTGAACTCACCATGCGCGGGAACTTCGACAATATCTGTAGCTGCATTGGTTGTTTCTACGCAGATTAAGCGCTGATAATCTGCATCATCGAGGTCGGCCATGTTTTTAGAAATTGTCACCCAGGGATTCCACACAACGGCGGATTTACTGCCAGATGATTTAATCCGAATCCGACGATTGAGGGAGGCATCGTCTATGACAAATTCGTTGGTGACATCGAGATAAATTCGATCGACCTCACCGACAGCTACAACTGCACCTACTTGAGTTTTTTCGACTCCACCATCAACTTTATCAAGATATTGGCTATTTTCTAAACCCAACACCTGTACGCGGTTGATGTCGCCCACTAGGAAATAGGTGTGGAAAGCTTGGGTGAGGGGAAATGCTTTGTCGCCGAGATTGCGGGTGATTAATTCTACTGTGAGAGTAGTGCCGACGGTAATTACGATCGCCAGTTCAAAGGCTTGGGGCCAAATTGCTCTAGTTTCCTCGGTATCCTTGAGGCCTAAAGTGACTTTGGTTGCGCCGTCTGGGGTGGTTCCGGTGTTGACGACATTCCAGAGGCGATTGCGGACAAATCCGTGGGCTGGGCGGCCCAAGCCTTCGGGATCTGGGCCAAACCAGGGCCAACAGATGGGTATACCGCCTTTGATGGCTTTTCCTTCGGCGTAGTAGGCTTTTTGACTGACGAACATCAAATCTACGGTTTCGGTGGCTGGTTGGAAGGAGAGCACTTGGCCGGAATACACAGAAATTAAGGCTTTGGCTTGGCCGTTGTCGATGTGAATCATCGGGAAACCGCCGTTTCCGCTGGCGAAGGTGAGGTGGCCGGCGATGCTGTAGTCTGTGTTTAGTTGCTCAATACTCATGCTGCTGGCCTGGTTAATTGCTTTACAATTATCCGATATTATGGTTGCTGCGGTTGTTTGTATTGTTGAGTTTGAGTGGAATGTGCGATCGGCTAATACAGTTGTAATGTGGAGAATGATGTGTGTTGCGATCGGCTAAACTTGCCTTCCGACTATAGAATTAGCACATCATTAATCCTAGTGCCGATGGTACAAAGTTTACTATTCGCGATGGTTTGCATAGGTTGTGACATCGACCGGCACAAGCAAAGGTTTTTTGTTGCTATTAAAATCAATTCGATAAGTGACCATGCTAGTTCGAGAGGGACAGCAAAGAGCATCTTGTGTGGCATAACGGGCAAACTGAGCTGTCAATTGGGAAGAGCTTTCAATATTGGTTTGAAACAATGAGCCGTCTGCTCTGGCATTCATTGAAATTGGAGAAGTCGTTCCCGCAAAAACACCGTTAACGAACAGAAACTCTTGATAGCCAATAGGTCGGCACATTCCATCAAAACCGGTCTGTCCTTTGACAAGCCATAGGCCACTACTGCTTTTGGTCTCACCGCGTGTACTGTACAAAGTCCAGCCTGCCGCTTTGACTGCTCGTTCTTCTGGAGTAGAAGCGCTGCGGATTTGTTGTTGGCAACCGATTTCATGGCTGGAGGTATTTTCAGGAGCTTTGGGAACGGCGGCCCCGGGTTTGTTCCAATTGGTGAGCGGTTTTTTTTCCAACCACGAACTATCCGGTTGGCTCAGAGCAGTTGTAGGAATTGCTATTGGGGCAAGTGCTAAACCAATTAAAAATAAGGTTGAAGCTTTCATTATTTACAGCTATCAATTTTCATATATTTTACTTGCAAAAAGGTTGACCGCGCCACTGGCAACATTAGACTTGCATTGCAAAAGTCATAAATTATCTTGAAAAGCATCTGCGTTCATCTCTGTTAATCTGCTTTTCATCTGCGGTTGCTCTATCGATCGAAGATTTATGCAATGCAAGTCTATTCTTTGTTAAAGGCCGATCGCCACTTGTAAATCAAATCTGATTCCAACTTGAGCCATCGTTTTTTTCGGCTGAGTACCTCAAACCCTTGCTGTGCTAGCGATACAGCCGAAAAACTTGACCCCTCAAAAAAAACACCTACCGATTACCGCAAAATCTCATGAATCAGAACCGGACTACAAAACTCCCACTGCTGACAGCGCCTCCGCTTCAACCTCATTCATCTCATCGAGTTTCAGCCAAACTTGGTGCATCAACTCATCCAACCCAACTCGACTCACAGCCGAAATCATCAACACCGGAGCACCGCTGATTTCCTGCAATCGCGCGATCGTATTTCCGATTTCTTCATCCTCAAGATCGATCGCATCTACCTTATTAAAAGCCAAAATCTGCGGCCGATCCGCCAAACCCCGCCCGTAAGCCTTCAATTCTTCTTGAATTGTGATGTAATCTGCGATCGGATCTTCATCAGTAATATCCACCAAATGCAGCAACAACCGAGTCCGTTCAATATGCCGCAAAAACTCATAACCCAAACCCGCGCCCTCGTGAGCCCCAGCAATTAATCCTGGAATATCAGCAAAAACAGTACCGTCGCCGGTCGGTTTTTTAACTACGCCCAAATTCGGGATTAAAGTAGTAAACGGATAATCTGCAATCTTCGGACGCGCCGCCGACAAAGCAGAAATTAGCGTCGATTTTCCCGCATTCGGCAAACCAATAATTCCCACTTCAGCTAATAGCTTCAATTCCAAACGCAAAAACTTATGTTCCCCTTCTTTTCCCGGCATCGCATAATCGGGAGCCCGGTTAGAATTTGTCAGAAAACACTTATTTCCTAAACCACCTTTGCCACCTTTAGCAACACAAAAAGTCTGTCCGGGCGTCACCAAATCCGCTAAAATCGCCTGAGTTTCCGCATCGTAAACTACTGTACCGCAGGGAACTTCGATCGTGCGATCGGCTCCTGAAGCACCAGTCATATTCTTCGGCGCGCCCTTCTTCCCGTTTTCGCCCTTAAAAATCCGGTTGTACTGGAAATCTAGCAACGTTTGGAGGCTTTCCACCGCCACCATAAACACAGAACCGCCCCGCCCGCCGGTGCCACCACTTGGCCCGCCCGCCGGTATATACTTTTCTCTGCGAAAAGCTACCATACCGTCGCCGCCTTTGCCTGCTGCGACTTGAACATCCGCTCGATCGATAAATTGCATAATTTAGTCAGTTGTCAGTTGTCAATAGTCAGTTGTCAATAGTCAGTTGTCAGTTGTCATTAGTTATGATACCAGATCCAAGTACAATCTTTATCTTTTGGTACGCAGTGTATCATCTTACTCAACTAATTAGTAGTCATTGGTTAATAGCTGACAGTCATTAATCCAATATTTCAAAAAATGACAATTAACAACCAATAACTAACAACCAATAACTAACAACCAATAACTAACAACTAACAATATGTCGATACATCTTCCTTACAATCATCTGCCAAATAGCAGAGAGCTCGAAAGCGCATCCCCACCAATTGTTCGTACAGCGGGTTAATCTTGCACATCGCTGGAATGTGTACGATTTTGCGGCCAAATAACACGACATCTCGCTCAAACGGACACTGCGATGGAATCATTTTGCAGACAAAATGTGCCACTCTGGGATCGTGAACTTCCCAGCCGTCCAGCCAGTCTTTGACCGGTTGCAGGACATTTTTATGGTTAGGGTGAGGTGGCCGCGCAGAAAGCGGTGTTGCTGCATAATCAACCGCTGCTTGGCTGCTTGGCCCCTGGGGCGGGCAGTTGCTGTTTTCGATGGTGTGTCGCAGAGATTCGATCGCCTCGACGTTATGACCCAAAGCTATGCAAAAATTGTAAAGTACCTCGTCTTCGCTCAGCGAGTACGTACCGTCTGCTAAGGCTACCATCACTGCTGTTCTCAAAAAATTCTCCCCGTTGGCGGTGCCTTTCCCTAACACAGCAGCTAGTTCTTCAGCAGCAATCGGTTCAAAATCGGCCTCGAAAGATACCGGAGTTAGTTCATCCTGAGTTAGATTCGCAATCATTTTTTGCTCGTTTTCGTCAAAGTTGCCGTCAGCCCAAGCAATTGTCAGCAATCCCCGCAGCCAAGCGGCAATTTCTCTATCCGTGCAGGAAGATTTTGCGTTACTCATCAGCATTTCCAGTTGGATATACCAGTCAATTTGTTGGTTTGGAGCGGGATAAATATTCCCCCCTAAATAATTGTTACTACTTTTTGGCTCGATCGATCTTTTTGTTGAAGGTTTGTGCCTGAAGATTGCTCCAAACGCTTGTAGTGGACGTGTTAAAAGCATATTTTTTTCTCTGGAGTTTCGCCGGTTAGCGAGTTATTTTATTTGCTACTTCTATTCCCCTAGAATGTCATCTATCGGGAGGAATAGGTTTGTCCGGTCTTGACTGTAGTTGCACTGATTCCAGATGGCGATCGAATTTTTGGCAAGAAATAACAGATTGGCTAACATAGGATCTGCTAGGGAACCCAGTTTCTCGCGCACGGGGCGATCGAACTTCGCTATGTTTATATCTTAATATATATTTTTGTAAATTTTTGTGTATCGGAGCGCAATATTTGACAGCGAGCCGGCTTAATGCTGTGGAAAGAACAAAAACTGATGCAACTATTACCGTCTATCATGGGTTCTGATTGCTGTGTTCGTCTAAAAATGATACCATTTATCAAAAAAAATTACTGCAAAAGAAGTGTTGGGTTTGTTTGCTGAATCTGTTTGTCGGGTGCGTGGCTGTGAAACTCTCTCTCGAATTGAGAGCTTCTCGACAGCGACCCACCCACGGCTTTATGTCTACTATTCCCTTATTCCTTCTGTCAACAGCCAACTATCAACTATCAACTGTCAACTGTCAACTGTTACTTAACTGCGGCGGCACAAAATCCAGCGCAATTCCATCGGCGGGCGTCCGTTTGCCATCGGGAAGACATCTCTACCTGTTGCCCAACTCGAAAACCAGGGCGTCGGCGGCCAAGCCCCGGCCGGCAGGTGGTGGCGTTCGTACTCAAACACCAATTCGTCGGATATTTGGACTAAGGGCAATCCTTCCATTGCGGCGGCGAGCTCTTGGGGCGTAAATAAAGTAGACCAGGATAGTTGGGCAACTTGTCGCACGAGGGCATCTGGCTGGTAGTCGCCGACGGTTAAAAATGTGCTGAACAGCAACACGCCTCCGGGACAGAGGAAATCGCACATTTTAGCGAGGAAAAGCCGTACTTGATCGATGTCTCGAAAATGTGAGATGACTTCGGCGGCAACTGCAAGCTGGTAGCGCGCTGGTTTCATCCGCATTAAGGGGTCGAGCACGTCGCCTTCAGTTACTGTGACGGGAAGGTTTTCGGCGGTTGCTGCTGTTTTCAATTGTTCTGCAAAAGCTGGGGTGAGCTCGATCGCATCTACACAATAGCCCAATCTCGCCAGCGGTAAGGTATTGCGCCCGGTACCAGCCCCCACGTCTAATATGCGGATGCGATCGGGATTTCCCAATTTAGCAGCCGTTTCCATCAATTTTGCATCTGGATGAGAACCAAAAAGCGGAGGTTCTCTGGTGTCTACCCAGCTTTTGTACTGTTCTCCAACTGTTGAGGTAGTCACAATCACTTTGCAAGCTAAACCGGTTTGCGGCGGCTGCACTGATTCGTATTGCAGGATCAGCATCGAGGCTGTTGAGGTGCGGTAGCCTTCTTCTAACTTAGTGGTTAAAAGCTTGCTGAGTTCGTCTTTGCGGTCTTCTGGGAGGGGTCTGTCGAGGGTGCTAAATAGCTTTTCGATTGACTTGAGATAGTGACTTACCATTCCCGGTACGCAGGGGAAAACTAATTCTCCGCGTGCGGTGACGCGAGTATGGACTTTGTAGAGGATGGCTTGCTGGAGAATGTCGGGATTTACTACCAGCGGTAGCTGTTCGGTTTGATCGATCGTGCTTTCGGCGCCCATAAGTTCCGGGAAGAGGTTCGGCCACTGATTTTGTAACGGATTTAACGAATTAATTTCGAGGGATTAATTCCGAGGGAAGAGGCAATAAATAACAGGGAAATTTCTTGATAGCTGACTGTACAATTTCAGATCATAAAAAAGCCGATTTGAGATTTATTAGGTTTGGTTGCTCAGTATTTTTAGATTGTAGAAAAGCTGATTTTAGAGCTTTATTTTTGATAAATCTCAAATCTCAAATTTCAAATCTACCAAGCCCAAAACAGAATATGTCTGAAAATCGGAGTTAGTATCTCGATCGGCTGTAGCGCATTTAAATTGTATCTTTCATGGCGAGGTGGAAAAAGCAAAGAGTCAAATCTTCTAGCCTTCTCCCCCTCTCTCCTTCCCCCCGTAAGCCATAACAGGCAATTTATATGGGTAGCAACTTAAAGCTGGGCTTAGTTGCTGCCGGTGAAAATCACTTCGGGGAACTTTGACTGAGCTTCAGTCATCGGGCGCCGTTTGCCTTCCTCTTGCCAGTAGTTGATTACTTCTGTCGCTTGGTTGAGGATTTCGACGCGATCGTTGTCAGCAATCCAGTGTTTGGCTTCGAGTTCGTTTTTGAGATCTTCCCACGCATCTTTGCGGGGCCAAAAAAAGTAAGATGTCAGCGGGCTAGTTCCTTTGCCGACCACTTGGTCAACGGCGAGGGCAACATCCTTTTCTAGCCAGAGAACTTTTAAGATGAACTTGGACAAGCAAACCTCCAGGGTTCGGATCGAACTTGTTAAAAATTTCTACAATCGGTAATCGTAGCACATTCTGTTCAATAATGAGTCATCGGTGATTAAAAGTTTTGCCTGAGGCTGGGTTTCTCGCCTAGAAGGGGCTGGGAACAGATAAAATTTGGGTTCTCACCCGCCCCAGGTATCAGGATGGTTAAGTTGTGAACAGAGTTATTTTAGTTTTTGACATTGACGGTGTAGTGCGGGATGTGTCCGGTTCCTACAGGCGGGCGATCGCAGATGCGGTGGAACACTTCACGGCGGGTGCTTTTCGCCCGAATTCCCTGGATATCGACTCTCTGAAGTCTGAGGGAGTGTGGAATAATGACTGGCAAGCGTCTTTTGAGTTCGTTTGCCGTTATTTTGAGGCGATCGGGCGATCACGAAATCAACTCGCTTTCAACTATGACGAATTAGTAGCTTTTTTCCAAAGTCGCTATCGCGGAGATGACGATCAAAATTGGACTGGTTACATTTGTGACGAACCGCTGCTGTTAAGTCCGGCTTACCTGGAAAATTTAACAGTTGGCGGCATTGTTTGGGGCTTTTTTAGCGGCGCGATGCGGGATGAAGCAGCTTATGTTTTGGAAGGGAAACTCGGCTTAAATTCCCCCGTGTTGGTGGCGATGGAAGATGCACCGGGAAAACCCGATCCGGCTGGACTTTTCGCGGCCATTGAACAGTTGGAAAACCTGCACGGTTTAGAAAGCAATTTGCCAGTGATTTATGCCGGAGATACGGTTGCCGATATTTACACAGTGGTGAAAGCGCGGGAAGTAAAACCAAATCGGGTTTGGCTGGGGATGGGAATTTTGCCACCTCATATTTTAGATGATTCTGCTCGCTGCGAGGCTTACGCTGCGGCGCTGAAAACTGCTGGTGCAGCAGAGGTTTTCAGGAATGTTGAGGAGTTGACAGCCTCAAGGATTCAAGAATTAATTAAGTAAAAGGCAAGACGGCCTCTGATTCGCAGACCATGTTAAAATTATCTGCGTTCATCTGTGTTGCATCTGCCTTAAATCTGCGGTCGATCTATCAATCCAAGAGTTACGCAATAGGTCTAATCATCTCACCATTTTGAGATTATTTCAAGTGCAAGAATTTATCTAAGGCACTGACTGCAACTGGCGGCCAGCGACGGTTTTTTGCCACCCAATCGAGGTCTTTGTACCGGGAATCGAGGCCGACTGCGGCGACCCAATTGCTCTCGGCTTCCCCGCGCTGTCCGGCGTCCCAAAGACAGGCGCTGAGAGCGGCTCTCATGTCGGCAAATTGGGGGTATCTACGCACAATATTTTTCATGTTGCGAATTGCTTCTTTGGTTTGCCCGTTTTGATAAAGTGCCAGGGCGTGGTTGGCGCGAGCAAAGGCGTATTCTGGGGCTAATTCAAAGGCTTTACTGTAGTCAGCAATTGCTATTTCCCATTTTCCTAAACCTGCTTCGGCGTTACCTCGGTTGTTGTAGGCGGCTGGATCTTTGGGGTCTAATTCTAGCACGTGATTGTAGTCGGCGATCGCTTCTTCCCAGCGTCCTAAACCTTCTAAGGCGGTGCCGCGATTGAGGTAGGGATCGGGGGCGTTGGGAGCTAGTTCGATCGCCTTTTCGTAGTCAGCAATTGCTGGTTGTAGCTTGTTTTGGCTGACTCTCGAATTGCCTCGGTTGCTCCAAGCGGCGGCTTGCGAGGGAAATTTGTCAATGATTTGGGTCCACAAAGTTTCGGCGGCGGGAAATTTGCCTTCGTTTGTAGCTTCAAAAGCTTTTTGAACGAGTTCTCCTAATTCCTGCTGCGGATCGGTGATATCTGTTGGTTGTACTTGTGCGGAGGCGGGTGCGATGTTTCCCAACCAAACTAACCCGGTTACGATTAATATTGTAAAAAATGTCAAAAGTGAGCGCATCATTGTTGTTGGCAGTTGAAACTTTACTAAACATATTATTAACCGAAATTGCGGGCGTTGGTTAGAAGATGTTTGAAAAATCTCGGCGACTTAAGTCGCAGCTACACAGACAAAACCTGCCTCCGCAGGTTCTAAAACCCTGGATTTTCTTTAGTCCGCGCACCATCCGGACTTTGGTTGTGTAGTTGCGGTTTTAACCGCCAGTTTGTGTAGTCGCTAAGGGTAATTTGATGAAAAAACGCTTGCTAATTTTGGGCGGAACTGGGGATGCTGCTGAACTAGCGGCAAGAGTGTCTCAAATTGCTGATTTCGAGGTCATATCTTCGCTAGCAGGGCGCACTCAACAGCCTTTGACCCCAAAAACGGGTACGGTGCGTATTGGGGGGTTTGGTGGGGCGGCTGGGTTGGCAGCGTTTTTGCATTGTAGCCCGATCGACTTGTTAATTGATGCGACTCATCCGTTTGCGGCGCAGATTTCAGCCAATGCTGCGGTTGCTGCTGCTGAGTGTAATGTGCCTCATTTGATGCTGGTGCGTCCTGCTTGGGAGGCCCTGGAGGGCGATCGCTGGATTGAAGTTGCTAGCCACTCGGAGGCTGCAATGGCTTTATCAGGGCAGTCTGGGCGGGTGTTTCTGACGATTGGGAGGCAGGAATTGGCGGAGTTTGCTGGTTTGGATGAGATCTGGTTCTTGATGCGGGCGATCGATCCTCCAGCACTAAATACTCCTATTCCTAACGGTCAATTATTATTAGCAAGGGGGCCTTTTTCATTAGCAGACGAGCGGCAATTGCTCTTAGAATATGAGATAGATACAATTGTTAGTAAAAACAGCGGCGGCGCTGCTACTTATGCGAAAATTGTCGCTGCTAGGGATCTGGAAATTCCGGTGGTGATGGTGCAGCGGCCGCAGATTCCCGATGTTAAGCGGGTTGCTGATGTGGAGAAGGCGATTTCTTGGCTAGTTGAGCAGTTGAATTGAAAGTCACAAGTTACGCACTCGCACTAAAGAAACCGGGTTTTTCTGAATCTGCGCGTGACAACGAAATATTGTCGAGAAAAACCCGGTTTCTGACCCCCCCCGTGCGTCAAGTCCTAATTATTTGTTTTTTTGTCGCTGTTCAAAGAGTTAAGATGATTGTTCATTTCTTGTAAATATGCTTTTAAAACTGGATACTGGGAAGTTGCTAGCAGTGTATCTTTTTTCTGGGTAACAGTTGTTTCTAACGGTAAGACGCGATATTTAGTTTGATTGTTCAGCGTATAGCGCTGTACCCAAGTCGGAATTGTTTTGATGTTGGTAATTTCTGTGGTTTTTTCGGGAAGTCTTTTGCGAATATTTACTTGTAAAATTACGCCTAAGTCTGTATATTTTTGAGTCTGACCGGAAATAAAATTTCCCATTGAATAAATTGCTACAGCTTTGCGGGTTTTCCCGTTTTTTC
>JBDTEI010000576.1:0-6793 GCA_039922675.1 Microcoleus sp. | reverse complement strand
GGACGTACTGGCGCTGCTTGAAGGTTTTGGCTCGAATTTCTTCGCCGCGGCGGGTTTTGGCGAGTACGTCTCGTTGCAAGTCTTGCAAATCTTCTTGGCGGTTGGTATCCAATGCGTAGCGCGCTGTTTGGATTTCTACTCCGGTGATGGTTTTGCCGGATTTCCAATAGTCGGAGAGCGATCGCACTAATTTATGACACAATTCTACTTGAGTTTTTGTGCCGGAAATCAGTAGTTCTTGGCCTCGCATTACCAGGTTAGCGCCGGTTTGCTTAGAGATAATTTTCAGGTTTTCTTCTTGATTGCCGGCGAGCGACATGGCGCTTTGATTGCTCGGTAACTCTATTGTTAGTTTTTCAGTCATGCCAGCATGAGCTCCTCCAAATCAGCCATTAAAAGTTAACAGTTAAATCAGCCTGGTTTTGCGAACAAAAAGACGCCCGCTACTAGATTTTACCTAGTATTTAAGGCGTCTTTTCTGTTTAAATCGTAAATAAGTTTGGTGCTTGAGGCACAAATCAAATCTCCCTTCTATGAAGTCAGGCAACTTTAGATTTTAGATTTTAGATTTTAGATTTTAGATTTTAGATTTACCCGATCCCGCTGACATTTTAGATTTAAAATTTTACATTTTTGTCCGATCGCAAAACCGGCAATCTCAAATCTAACGGGGCTTGTAACACAAAGTCTACAACAGGCAATCTAAAATCTAAAATTGTTTCTGGGTTCTTCAGTTAATAACCGGGAGTATTTCTGCTCGTTCTAAACGTAGGTGTGTTAGTACGGCGAGGTTGTTCTCTCGGAGTTCTGCTAGGTAAGGGAGTCGGCGACGGAGGCGCAGTCCGGGGTCGGAAGTCCCCTCGATCGCGCGTACCGCGATCCGGGCGGTCTCGATCCGGGCGGTCTCGATCCGGGCGGTCGCGATCCGGGCGGTCGCGATCCGGGCGGTCGCGATCGCCCCTAGGTGGGCCGGAGCCGCGATCGCCCGCTTCGCCATCGTATATATCTAAGTAGAGCGACTGACCCACCGTTTGCGCCACCGCTTCGAGGGTAGTTCTAATTGCCTGAATATTGCGTCCGCCCCTACCGTAAACCCGCCCTTTATCAGGATCTTCAAAAGCGAGCCGAACCCAGACCCGCGATTGGCGCGGGTGCAGTTCGCAATCAACCCGCAAAGATCCGGGCGACTCTAAAAAAGGCCCAATTAAAAACTTAACCAGTCCAGAATAGTTGGGACTAGCTGATTGCTGCTGTGCTGGATTCAACGTTGGCTCCGGCTCCGACTTGTTCAAATACATTGGCTTTTCTCAGGATGTCACGCACGGTGTCAGTTGGCTGAGCGCCTTCTTGCAGGCGCTTGACAATCGCTGGAACATCCAGCCTGGTTTCGTTATTTCTGGGGTTGTAGAAGCCGAGCTCTTCTAGGGGACGGCCGTCGCGGCGGGTAGAGCTGTTCATCGCTACAATCCGGTAGCTTGCTTCACGTTTTTTTCCGTATCTCTTCAATCGCAGTTTGATCATCTTCTTGCAGAATAGTCCTGTTCCAATTCTAAACTATTATGTCGGTCGTCTTTCGGCGAACCCCAACTCAACGGGTATTTCTTAACCTCCCAGTAAAATATCGCTGCGATTTGCTGCCCCCAAAGCGGGTCTAGTGCCGTCAATGTGTGGTGTAATTGCTAGCGGTAAAGCAGATGCAGTTCCCCACTGCTGCACCAATTTTTGCAGAAATATATCTTGCTGCGCTCTCAAAGAGTCCCAATCGGTGCCGCGATTGATAATTGCAAACCAAACTAAACCCCGATCGCGCGTGGGTATAGCTCCAGCCAAAGCAATCACGGTGTCCAAAGTACCAGTTTTCACCACAGCCGATCGCGGAATGTGCCGATATTCCACAGTTCCTTTATCGCGCCCCGACACCGCAAACAGGTCAGCAATCGTCAGCCCAGTAGTCTGAAGATTACGCGCGATCGCTTGCATCATCGCGCAAGCGGCCCGAGGAGACATCCGATTTTCCACTCCCAATCCCGAACCATTAATTAATTGAAGTTCCGCCGCCGGCACTCCCGCCGCCCAAGTCGCTTGCTGCTGAACTATTTTTGCCCCGCCCAAATTGTCGGCCAGCATCTGAGCCATTTCATTGTCGCTGTGGACGTTCATCTGCTTGAGAATTTCGGCTAAAGGGAGCGATCGGCGCTTCAGCAGCAAATGCCCCGAACTCACAAATTTGTCAGCAATCACGCTCCCGGACACAGTTACTTGTGGCTTTTTCGTTCCCGGAGCCATCTTAGAATAAATTGCCTGCACGTCCCGCGGCCAACTGCGACTGTCGAGAGCCTGTCGCAGACCCTCCCCCGCAGCCAAAGGATCGGACTGGTAATTCATGCGGAAATTGCCAGTTACGACCAAATTTCCCGCCACCCGATTGATACCCATTTGATTGAGAGCATTACCCACGGCGATCGCCTCCTCCGAGACAAACAGCGGATCGCCCCCGCCGCTGACCACCAAATCCCCCTGCAATACCCCATTCCTAATCGGCCCCGTTCCCCGGAACCGCGTTTCAAACTGATAATCCGCGCCCCAAGTTTCCAGCGAAGCCAGAGAAGTCGCAATCTTAGTCAGCGAAGCCCCAGGCATCAGTACCGTCCCCTGCTGACTTACCAGCGGCACCATTCCCGCTTGTACCCAAACTCCCTGATTGCCGTCAATCAGATGCTTCGCCTTCAAATCTTTTAAATATTCTTGCACTGCTGCTTCTGCGGGCAAGTCTGGATTTGCCCCATCTACTCCAAAAGCCAAATCTTCGGCCACTACTAACCCGGGTATCCCTCCCCGCCAAGCCAGCAACGACACAGCATTGGGCGCCGCACTGCGTACCCCAGCCATGTCCAGCCACAGAGACATGATTCCCGAGCTAAATAAATCCAGCATTTTTTACTCCTAAAGTCAGTCAGTAGATTTGAGATTTGAGATTTTCCATTGTTCGATTTGAGATTTACTCCACAGATGAATCAAAGGAGTAGCAACTTGGATCTAAAATTTGGGGCGGCTCGCGACGAGTTTCGGAAACTTGTATCCGTTTTTAGGCGGGTCATGTAAACTATTCCGTTGAGTTTTTCAATTTGCAGTCAAAAATAGTAAAGTAGGGACAAACTCTATCAGGGTAGTCCGAAATGACAATTGTCCGATCGGGCGCGAGCCAATTTTAGTTATTTATTCAGACTTCTGGATTCAGGCTCCTGAGTTCCTGGTAGAATTTTTAGTGTTTCTCAAACATTGGTCAATGGGATCGACACGCGCAAGAATTGCAATAGACGCTATGGGTGGGGATCACGCCCCCGCCGAAGTTGTAGCTGGAGCGCTTAAGGCACAAGAAGAATTAGGCGTAGAGATTTTGCTGGTGGGCGACCCGCAGCAAATAGAAGACTCGCTACGTCTTCAAGACGCGATCGGCCGCGTCTCTACAGGTCAGCTAGAAATCGTTCCTTCTGAAGGAACGGTGGAAATGCACGAAGAACCTCTAAGTGCCCTCAAACGCAAGCCCAAAGCTTCAATTAACGTAGCGATGAATTTGGTTAAGCAGCAGCAAGCTGATGCTGTGGTGTCCGCCGGTCACTCCGGCGCGGCAATGGCTGCGGCCCTGCTCAGGTTGGGGCGCCTCCCTGGTATCGATCGCCCTGCCATCGGTGCAGTTTTGCCGACAATGGTAGCGGGTACCTCTGTACTCATTCTCGATGTCGGCGCTAATGTGGACTGTCGCCCCAAATTTTTGGAGCAGTTCGCTCTGATGGGAACTATTTACAGCCAGTGCGTGCTGGGCGTCGCCGAACCAAAAATCGGCCTGCTCAACATTGGCGAAGAACCTTCTAAAGGCAACGACGCAGCGGTGCGCACCCATCAGTTATTGTTGGACAATCCGAACATTCCTTTTGTGGGCAATGCAGAAGGCCGCGACGTGCTGTCGGGGAACTTCGACGTGATTGTCTGCGATGGGTTTGTCGGCAACGTGTTGTTGAAGTTTGCCGAAGCGGTGGGCGAAGTCGTGGTGCAAGTGCTGAAGGAAGAATTGGCGGTTGGACTTAAAAATCAAATTAGCGCTCCCCTCCTGCAAGAAAGCCTCAAGGGGTTCAAGCAGCGGGTAGACCACGTTGAACACGGCGGCGGTTTGCTGTTGGGCGTTGCTGGAGTTTGCATTATCAGCCACGGTTCGTCTCAAGCTGCCTCGATTTTTAATGCCATTCGTTTGGCAAAAGGGGCTATTGACAACCAAGTGCTGGAGCGAATTCGATCGTCCAATCGCGAAAGCGCTCTGGAACAAGAAGCTGTGAATTAGAGGCATTCATTCAGTTGACAGTTGACAGTTGACAGTTGACAGTTGACAGCTTCGCCGAAAAGCGAAGCCGAAGGGTTGATAGTTGACAGTTGACCTAGAAGTCCGAGGATTGGAGTAATGAATAGTTTTCTTTTAATTTCTCGCCTTTAGGGGTTCCGGCTTTAAACCAATTCTTTCTGGTAAGTAGGAATTAAAAATTAAAAATATCAAATTAAAAATGTCAGCTTAAACACGCTGTTTTGCTTTAAAAAAGTAATTTCAGCAGTTTTAAAAAGACTTTAAATTTGTAGTTTTTGATTTTTAATTTCTCGACAGAACGCTCATAAATGGAGAGGAATGTTGCAGCAATCAGGGTTCGGCATTGCCGTCACGGGTAGCGGTTCTTGTACACCGCAGGTTTCGCTAGATAATAACGGTTTGAGTCAGATAGTAGAAACGTCTGACGAGTGGATTAGAGCGCGGACAGGTATTCGCTCGCGCAGGCTGGCGGACGATCGCACTTCTTTGTGCGATTTGGCATCGGAAGCATCGCGAAGGGCGATCGCCATGGCAGAAATTGCGCCGACAGATATCGATTTGATTATTTTGGCCACATCAAGCCCTGACGATTTGTTTGGCACTGCCAGTAAAATTCAATATGAGTTGGGCGCGACAAAAGCTGTGGCTTTCGATTTGACAGCAGCTTGTTCGGGCTTTGTTTTTGGTTTAGTTACAGCTTCGCAATTCATTCGGACAGGGGTTTATCAAAATGTTTTGCTAATCGGAGCAGATATTTTATCTCGCTGGGTGAATTGGTCGGATCGGGGTACTTGCATTCTATTTGGAGACGGTGCAGGTGCGGTGGTATTGCAAGCTTCAGAAGTCGATCGATTTTTGGGATTTGAAATTCGCAGTGACGGCACGCAAAATTCTTCACTGAATTTGGCTTACAAAGCTGAGCCAAAAGAATTAATCGAGGGCGTCAGCATCGGAATTGGCGGATTTCATCCTATTACGATGAACGGTCAAGAAATCTATCGTTTTGCCGTGAAAAAAGTTCCGGAAGTCATAGAAAAAGCAATGTTTCGCGCAAGTATCGGCGTGGAAAAAATTGACTGGCTGCTGTTGCACCAAGCCAATCAGCGGATTCTCGATGCAGTTGCTCAAAGGCTGAAGATTCCCCCGGAAAAAGTAATCAGCAATTTGGCAAATTACGGCAATACCTCAGCGGCTTCTATTCCCCTTGCTTTAGACGAAGCCGTGCGTCTGGGTAAAGTGAAAGCGGGCGATACTATTGCTACGGCTGGTTTTGGTGCTGGTTTGACTTGGGGGGCGGCGATTTTTCAATGGGGAAGATAATATTTGACAGCCGACTCTAATACCAGTTGGTAAAATGAATGTAGCTTACTTGCCGGCGATCGCCACCCTAGTAGTTATCAGTCATTGCTAATCCCCAATCCCTAATCGCCAATGGTATCAACTTAGCCTGGTTATTGTCGGGAGTTCAAGCCGCCGGGAAAAACCAAAATCCTTTAACACGCCATACATAGGGTAAGGTGCAGGCCCAGGGGTGCAGCGGGAGGACAGGAGTTATTGACAAGCTCATCCTGAGATGGAAAATCCTCTATTTTTCGCTCGACTTTCCCCAGCTTGAAGGTTGAATATTGTGCTAGGACGATCGCTCTGATTAAAGTAGCAACAAAAAAAACACCTCGTAAAAAGCGCAGTTATATGTTATAATAGTGAGTCGCCAGTAGAGAGTTCGTTAACCGAAAGATAGCGGATACCAGCCAGCGAACCCAGAAGCGGGAAACAAAGAATTTTTGCAATCACTTTCTTAGCAACCACCAATTAGCAGATTACCGGAAAAATGACTAAAACAGCATGGGTATTTCCCGGACAAGGTTCCCAGGCGATCGGGATGGGTGCAGACTTATTAAACTTGCCAACAGCCAAAGCAAAATTTGAACTAGCCAAAGAAATTTTAGGCTGGTCTGTCGCGGAAGTTTGCCAAAAAGAAGAAGCAAAACTATCTCGGACTCTCTACACTCAGCCTTGCTTGTTCGTAGTAGAAAGCATTTTGGCAGACTTAATGCGAGAAAAGAGCGATCGACCAGCAGTGGTTGCAGGTCACAGTTTAGGAGAATACGTTGCCCTCTACGCAGCAGGCGTCTTTGACTTTGAAACGGGATTGCGCTTAGTAAAACGCCGCGCCGAACTCATGGACACTGCCTCCGGCGGGCAAATGGTGGCTTTGATCGGGTTCGACAGGCAGGAATTAGAATTGCAAATTCAATACAGCCGAGACGTGGTGTTGGCAAACGACAACAGCGAAGCACAAGTTGTGATTTCGGGAACACCAGCAGCAGTAGAAGAATTGCTTGCCAAAATCAAAGTCAAACGCGCCGTTAAATTGAATGTTTCCGGCGCATTTCACTCTCCCCTGATGGCATCAGTGGCGGCAGAGTTTCAACTAGC
>JBDTEI010000575.1:0-34215 GCA_039922675.1 Microcoleus sp. | reverse complement strand
TCTACCAGTTCCATTTCATCGATAATTCCGGCTATTATTCCTAAATGGTCTATATTGAGGACTTTAATTTCGTCTTGGGGCTGATTCATGATTTTTTACACCTGTGTTGCTGACTCTATTATCTAATCTTAGCAAAACTTAAAATTTTTGCTAGGTATTTATTTCAGGGTTTCATGCCTCAAAATTTAAAATTATTAAATTTGTCTGAATATCTGCGGAATGTGGGTTTAAACGGTAACTATTTACTGTCTCCCACCGACCACGCTGGAACCCGCTTGTGGAACCTAAACTCAAGAGAGAAATTACAGTGTTTCTCGGGTTTTCGAGGTTGGACTTATGCAGTTGCTTTTGGCAGCCAATTATATACTTGCAATACAGTTGGACTTCTTAAAATTTGGGACTTGTAATTTTATTAAATATTTTTATTTTAAAAAAGATTGAAAAAAAATCTATTTTTTTGTACCTACTTGACTTTTCCCAGGAGTTTGTAGTATATTATTATATAATTGGATGGTTAAAAAAATAATATTTTTACACGGATTTCAATTATGAAAAAAGTATATCAGTTAAATTATTAGCTTGTCAAGTTTTTTATGAAAACAATTCCTCTGCTCGCCATTAGTTTTTTAGTAGCAATTTTAGCCAGCGCGATCGGCATAATCTCAGTGCAGAACGCGGCCCCAGTATCCTTAAACTTTATCTTTTTTAAATCCATACAAATGCCCGTAGGATTAGTATTGGCAATGAGTATTAGTGCGGGACTGATCGGCGGTGCGTTGCTACAACCGCTGTGGAACCTGTCAGATTCGCCAGACTCGCGTCCTAAATTTCAGAGAAATCCCGAAGAATCCGAGACCGCAGAATATTAAGTTATTGCTGAATCTTTAGACAGAGTAAACCTGACCGTCAATCAGCAGCCGAGTAATCCCTTTGGCTAGCAGGTAAGGCGCAGCTTTTTGCAGTAGTCTACCGTCGGGAATCTTGAAAACTCTTTGATGGCGAGTCGCAAATCGGCGGGCGACTCGGTGATTGTCAAACACTGGTAGGGTTTTCTCGCGAATTTCTGCCGCCGGAATTTGACCCAGTTCGCCAAAAGCTTTCAGAGGTCTAGTGATTAACTCCGCCGCCCGATCGACCACTAAATAGCAAATTTTGGGAAGAGACGCTTCGCTTAAAGGTAAAACTTGAATCGGCCCTGTAGCCCGCAGCTCGTTAGCGAAGCCCTCGAAAACGATCGACTCCCCCGACATCGAACCCAACAGACTTCCTTCAAACAGAGAATCTTCATCCTCTAAATCTTCGTCGAAGTCGTCATCATCTCGATCATCCTCATCATCGTCCTCATCTTCGTCGAAATCGCTAAAATCTTCACCACCGAGCATTGCCTGTAGTTCCCCAGTCACAACAGCACGGTGGCTGCGATGAGCGGCAAGATTTCCTGCTTGGGCATCTGGTAAACCAGAAACATCGAAATCAGACTGTAAAGCTTCTGGAATTTCGAGTTCTGCTACAGGTTGGGCGGCTGATACAGAACGCTTTCGGATCGTCGGCCTCGAATTTGGGGCTGACTGCGCGATGGGGACTGACTCAGACAGGGGAGTATCTACAGGGGCGCTTTCGCTGGCCGTCGCCGACTCAGCATTCGCCTCTGTCCCTTCAGAAACACTGATAGTGCGATCGGACGAACGCTTTTGTTTTTGCTGGACTAGAAATTCGTATTCTGTCTCCGACAAAGCGCCCTGAATGATGCGCCTCACTGTCGAACTGCTCACTCCGTAGCGCTTGGCTAGAGTGATAGTATTCTCGTCCGACTGTCGGTACAGCCGGAGGAGTTCCCGTTTGTCTGAATCGGACAGTTTTGTGGGCGTCATGCCAAGTTTTCCAGCAAAAAGACGTGAAAAGACGCAGGAAGTGCGATCGGCGAACTGTGATTTTTCATTTTCGATTGGAAGTTGACAGATGCCGGCAAGGGCAAAAAAGCTTTCGCGTTCCCATCCCTTGCCGAAGCAACCCCAATCTCCAATCGCTACGCAGCGCGGCGACTCCGCCTGCTCTGGCGAGAACGGGTTGAGATGTCATGTTCCAAGATAGCTCCTATTCCGAACAGGATGGCGCTGAAAACAAAAAAGACTTCCAGCAAACTACCGCTTTGATAACTACCCTCAGCCTGAGTATCGCGCCATTTAAAGTACATATCTGCGACGTAAAGCGAAAAAGTTGCAGCCGCAATCATTCGCCAAGATTGGGAAAAACGTCCTCCCCAAAACGCCAGCAGCAGTGCAGTAGCAATAATCAGCAGAAAAACGTCCCCGACGATGTAAAATAGATTGATTGCATAGGCGTAAGGTGACAGTTGATCGTCAAGTGCAATCACCCATGCGGGAGCTTTAGTTGGTTCTACTGCTTCTTGCGGTGCCTCTACAGCAGCGGCCGCAGCCGCTCCTTTTTTCTTTGACTTGGACGAATTCAAAGCTGGGGCGGAGGCTGTTGGTTTGGTTACTGGATCGGTTTCCGTCAATATTTCTAGACTCGGTGGCGGAGCCATTCCTAGCTGCACTCTCCAAGAGTTTGGTGCTGCAACCCAGATAGCTACAGCAATTCCGAAGGCTGCAATTCCTGCTAACAAACCCCACTGCCAAATTTCTAGATTCAGCCGCTTTGAAGTCACGGCGGCAACCATGCCCCCAATCAGTAGCACGTAGCTGCCCAAATAAAAGGCATCTGCTGGGGAAACGTCCGGGTTTAACTCGAAATAGAGTTCCCAAATCCCGAACAGCACTCCGCCTATAAAATAGAAGAGCATCCCCAGACCAATGCCCAGCCAGACGTTGCGCCCGCTGACCATGTGCGGGCTTCTCCAGTTTCTAAAACAAACTAAAGACGCTCCCAGGTATGCTCCGCATTCAAAAACATAAGTGCCGATTCGATACCAAAGCGGTAAACCCTGTTCTTGTGAGAGGGGGACGCTGAACAACAGAAAGAACAGCAGCGCCGCTACAGCCCAGACAATGCCGACAATCACTAGGGTCTGAGCTGACAGTAAAGATGGAGATGTAGATGACTTTTCTGAAGTGCTACTCATAGGGATTTCACGAGACCTAACTAGCGGTTGAACGCACCTCATCTCAATTTTTGATTGTAGATGAGGATTCTTTCGCCAAAGAACCTTGATCTGACGCTCCCGGAAAAACTGGCGTCCTCAGCGTGTCGTTGGGACTTTTGCCCTCGTACACTGTAGAAAGACTAAGTAAGAATAATATCTATTTACTAATTCAATGAATTAGTCGTTAGTCGATCTTTTGCCCGGAAATAATTGATGATAGAAATACGGTCTATGTCTTCACCATTAAGGCTTTTACATTACCCAATCTATCCCTGAAATCATACCCTCAAATGTTGCGGTTTCTGTTTTTTTGTTTCGCACTCCCCCACTCATATCAATAATTGTGCGTTGGGACTGCGATCGAAATTTAGTTAAATTGCCACACTGTAGCTGCCCCCAAACCGACTCAACATTTTTATCCGTTGATACAAGTTGGCAATCCAACCTGTATATCCGCTATGAAAAACTTACCCAAAACCCGACAAATCTGGACTAACCAGACATTAAATAGTTTTGGTGTTCTCGGCCCGTCAGCTACCGACACACGTAACGAGAGTTTTAAAATTCTTAAACCCTCATTTTTAATGTTCGCGGTGGCATTTTCATATAGTAGGCGACAGCCGGGGCGAAGCCATCTTGAACATGACCCTTACCCCCTACAGTGCAATTATTATCTCAGCTCGATTATCTGAGCCCAATTGTCTGAGCAATTGTCAAAGATTTTCTATGCTGCGATCCACAACTTGTTGAGGGCTGATTGTTTCAGCCAATCTAGAAACTGAGTGCGATCCGGTGCTGGCATATCTTGCAGCACATCGCTCACTCCCTCAGCGAAGTCGGTATTGCCAAAATATGATTTGCCCAAACGGTGAAGTTCTTGCAATAAGGTTTTGAGATGTTGCTCTTGCCAAGGGGGCACCTTATGATTTTGCAAGGGACTAACGGTCAGCCAATTTTTGATCGCATCAGCGGAGTCTGCCTGGGGGAAGTTTCCTTGCTGAAATACCTTGGCGATATCTTTCTGAAACGATGTGGCTTGCCTTGCGCCTAAGAGGTCTTCTACATCAAAGTAAACAGCTTGGAGCAGCAGCAGACAGCCCTGCGCGAATAGCGGTGCTTTAGCGGATTCTGTACCAGACGGTTCTTCACCGGCAAGCTGATCTAAACGGACTTTTCCCCAGACGCTGTATCTATCCGGCTCTTCTAGCAGAACGCAGGCTTTACCTCGGTTGTCGGTTAAATCCCGCCACAAGGCTCTGGCGTCTTCTGCTTGCTTGCCGTTGAAGGCGCTGATTAGGCGAAAAGTCTGCCCCTGATAATTGAGAATGGGAATTTGTTGATCCCGTTTTGGGTGTTGAAAATTGGATATTTCAACATCCTGCCGTTTCAGAATAAACATGACACTGCGATTTGACTCCGTCATGGCCGAGTTGCTGTGCTTTTGAAGCTCCCCAGGCTTTTAGGCTTGGGGATGCTTGATTCAACGAGTCTACTTAAGTTAGCAGGATTGCCCTCCTCAAGCGTTCCGATACTTTTTTGCTAACAAATGCTAACAAATATCTCAGATGAGATTATCTCTCAACTATGGCATATAAACTAATGCAACAAGGAAATTCCCCCGCGCACAACTTACGACTGCTGTACTGGCAACGCTTGATTTTCGAGGTCGTGCCGATCGGGCGATTGACTATTTTGCTTTGATGCCCTAGAAGAAGCTGATTAGATAGGCTCCGTAGCATCAGGGATTTTCACCTGAGTCTTTCAATCCTAGTTCTACCACATTTTTCTCAAATATCAAGTCGAGCAGAATATTAGGAAATATAACTAAATATCATGAAAGTAGTCACTGTAGCTGAACTGCTATACAAAACTTGGCTAAACTGATCTCGCGTTTCACCATTTAACTACAAGTAATTTCAGAGGGTCTGCTTCCTCTTTCAACCTGCTGGAGTCTGCTCCTACTTGTTCGCAGGGGTAGATTCTGCCCCGCGCCCTATGGGCGGTCAGCTTATTACTATTGCTTTTGAAGCTTTTAGCCATTGTTCAACCATTATTTTCCACCAATTGAATCGTGGCATCTGGTTCGATCGGCGTTGCATACCTGTCAGTTTTGCATCTACTGTGGTTTACTTTTTGTGAAAATTTTTAGCCTGGGATCTCTGCATCCTGTTCCCATTAGCAGATGATTACCAATCTGTCAATACCTTCGCGCTCGATCGCTAGGAGTAACTTTAGTCAAGTATGGGGCGATCTAGTCAAACTCTTGTACTGTCAGCTCGCCGACTTAATTTCTGGAGATATCCGATCGACAAAATCTTTGGGTTTCAACTCTACCTCTAAATACTTGACTTTAGTTCACTTTGGTTTGTTACCCCCGATCGCGCCGCGCTCTACAGCGTATTTTTGTAGATCGAACCGATTTCTGGGTAAGTCATAAAATATTTACTTGCTCGATCGCACACTCCACCGATACAATGATTTTGTTAACGATTTTTTGAGTTGGGTGCGTAACTCAGTTGGATAGAGTAGCTGCCTTCTAAGCAGCGAGCCGCAGGTTCAAGTCCTGCCGTACCCGTTAGATAAATCTATAGAGGACAATAGTTTCAGACATTTCTGCTGAAAACGAGAGAGTGCCTGAAACCTGGTTTGTTTCGCAGTTGTTTCGGATGCTCGAATCCGAAACACGTCAAATCCGCCTGCTTTCGCCGGGGCCAATCTTCCCGCTTCCGGGCGATCGACACTCCTGCCCATCTGAGTATATGTTTTACACAGCCGATGTATTATCATAAAAATACTTTTGTGTCAATAGCCGATCGCCCAGAAGTTAAAACAGCAGCAGCAGCCGATTGTGGGCCGAGTAGCCCTCAGGGGTTATCCTTATTGATCGGGCTAGTTTCGGACAGGTTTGGATAATGTTCCCAGCAACTCTATTTCATATACCCCAAAATTTAATGCTATTACTCGACCGCAGCGCGATCGACCAATTAAAGCCCGTATTCGCGCAAGCAACCGGACTGCCGATAATTGCATCGGAAAATACCGCAACAATTGCGCTGTTATTGGTTGCTGTGGGAATTCTGGGTTGGGGATTTTATCGCGCCAAACCTTTTGGCAAACTGGGAATTTTGGCTTGGTTGCAGTCAGTGGCGCTGATGAGTCCCTGGTTGCTGTTCTTTGGTTTGTTCGCCGCCGGGATTTACCTCAATCTAGTTGCGGTATTGTTGCTGCTGGTGGCATCCACGGGATTATATATTTATCTGGGCCGGCAATTGCGTAAGGCAGCAGCCGATGCAGTGCTGGAGTCGCGCCCCGATCCTGCTGAGTTCAAGTCCCAAAGCGATGGAAACTCCCCCCCAAACGAACAGCCAGTACCAGCAAAAGAAACCATTAAGATCGTCACATCGCCTGCAACTAATGAATTAGAAATAATTCCCGTTCCAGTTGAAGACCTCAAGGCAATTAAAGGCATCTTTGGGATCGATACTTTCTTTGCCACAGAAACGATTCCCTATCAAGATGGCGTAATCTTGAAAGGCAATCTCCGGGGAGACCCGGAACAAGTACACTCGCGTTTGACGGCAAGTTTGCAAGAAAAATTAAACGATCGCTACCGCCTGTTTTTAGTAGAAAATCAGGACGACAAGCCCGTAGTTATTATCTTACCCAGCACCAACGACCCGCAGCCAACTACCCTATCTCAAAAAATTCTCGCAGTCGTGCTGCTGCTGGCAACAATTGCTACTAGCTTGGAAACAGGCGGTTTGCTGCTGGGTTTCGATTTCTTTAACTCGCCTGGTAGATATCTAGAAGTTCTGCCAATTGCGACCGGAATTTGGGCGGTTTTAGGCTCAGGCGAAATTGCTCGCCGAGTGCTGGCAAATCAGTACAAGGTTGGCTTGAGTTGGCCGTTTTTTATACCAACTTTCCAGATAGGTTCTTTTGGGGCGATCGATCGTTTTGAGTCGCTGCTTCCCAACCGTAAAGTTTTGTTTGACATTGCTTTTGCCGGGTCAGCCGCTGGGGGAATAATTTCTCTGCTAATGCTGGTAACTGGTTTGCTACTTTCTCACCCCGGCAGTTTGTTTCAAGTTCCCGCAGAATATTTTAAGGGCTCGGTTTTGGTGGGAACTTTGGCCAAAGTGGTTTTGGGTTCTGCCTTGCAGCAGCAGATTGTTGATGTTCATCCGCTGGTAGTTATCGGTTGGTTGGGCTTGGTAATCACGGCGATTAATTTGATGCCGGCGGGACAGTTGGACGGGGGTAGAATCGTGCAAGCAATCTACGGCCGGAAAATTGCCAGTCGCGCTACTTTGGCGACGTTTGTGGTGCTGGCGATCGCTTCTTTAGTTAATCCTTTAGCTCTGTATTGGGCGATCGTGATTCTGATTTTACAGCGGAATCTGGAGCGGCCGAGCCTCAACGAGCTGACTGAACCAGACGACGCTCGCGCAGCTTTGGGTTTGTTGGCTTTGTTCTTGATGATTTCTGTACTGTTGCCGTTGACTCCGGCTTTAGCTGGGCGTTTAGGAATTGGCAACTAATCATCAGACCATTGGTGGGCTGGGTGCGCTTGAGCGCACCCCAGATATTTATCAATTGACCCAATAGAAAAGCTCGGAATTTGTTTAAACTTAATTTAGCAAGTAAAAATCACGGATCTAAGCATCTAGGTTAAAGTTATGGCTAATCAACTTCCTCCTGTATTGGTAACTTTTGATGCGGATGTTTTGATGGCTGGCAGAACCCAAGTGTGGCAAGAATATGCCAAGGTGGGAAGTTGCTATCTCCCCGAAGTAGTGTATGACGAAATAGATTATCTGACAGGGAAAGCGGTAGAAAAAGCTCAAGAGCAAGTGGCTAGGGAGTTTATGCGCTTTTTTGCAGACAGTGGCTGGATTGTGACTGATGCTCAAGAAACCCATCGGGCCCTAGAACCCTCGATTAAAAATCAAAGCGCACAAGCAATGCTGGTTGTAGCTACAGCTCAGTGCGTTTACGGTTTGGCTCAGGAACACCCCGAGGCACTGGTGGTTTTTGTGTCCAACAGTCAGCCTCTGCTGAAGCGGATATCTTCTGTGGGAGCTGCGAATCTCTGCGGTATTACTGCGGCGATGCTGTTAAATTGGGCGAGGAAAGGGGAACGCCCGCCGGCGGCGACTCAGCAATTGCAAAGTTTGATGCGCACTTTAGCCGATCGCCAATCGACTCAGCGCTCTAATAGTAGAATTCAAAATTCTGGTGTTGGCAAAACGGGGACTTCTACTAGCCAGTTCACGATGCGTGGTGATTCCGAGTTGAAGTCGCCCAGTAGTTCTACTAAAACTAATCAAACGGGTTTGAGTGGGAGCCCCCGTGCGACTTCGCGCGCCAAAAAGCCGGCCCGTAGTCGCGAGGAGTCGAGAGATTACGAGCCGGGTATATATCGGATTAAACATATTACGCCTCCGAAAAAAAGGGACGGCGGTTTTCTGTCTGGTGCGTTCAATTTGTTGGGAGCGTTATTTTTCTTGACGGTAGCGGTTGGTATTTTATGGCGAGTGTTCGATGTTAGGGGTTTTAGAAAGACTTTTGTGCCGGCTCTACCGCAGCCTGTGCAACAATTTGTTAAGTCGATCGACCCTAAGTAATCTGTTTATCGGAAAATTTCGGGTTCTAGCTTCTAAGTTTTACCTTTAATCAGGACTCTAACCCTCGACAGCAAGTAGCAAAAGTCTGTGATAGCCTTAATCTGAAATTGCCAACCAGGTTGACTGCAAAGTATTCGCAGATTAGGAGCATATCAAAATGAGCGAAAAAACATTAGGGGAATTAGATTTTACATCTTTGCGCGATCGCAAATTTTTCCCCTCTCCTGTTGCTTGGGAAGACCAAGTGTTATATTTTTTAATGCTCGATCGTTTCTCTGACGGCAAAGAAAACGGTTATAAGGACGATCGGGAGAAAGTCGTCACGAGTGGGACTACTCCGATGTTTACCCCCTCAGATAGCGGCAATGCGATTAAAACCCCAGATGAGGCACAGCAGTGGCGGGAAGCCGGCGTAAAATGGCTGGGAGGAAGTCTCAAAGGACTGACAAGTAAAATTGGCTATTTGAAACGCTTGGGCGTGACAGCGTTATGGGTAAGCCCGATTTTTAAACAAGTTGCTTTTCAAGAAAGCTATCACGGTTACGGCATTCAAAATTTTCTGGATGTCGATCCTCATTTCGGCACTCGCGAAGATTTGAAAGAACTTGTGGAAACGGCGCACCAAAATGATATTTACGTGATTCTAGATATCATTCTCAACCATGTTGGGGACGTATTTACTTACGATGCAGAAAATCCTTTTTGGCCCGGGCCGTATACAGTGAAAGGATTTAACGACAAAGAAGGCAAACCGACTATTCCTTTCGGGGCGATCGATTTAGTCAAGTATCCCGAAGCTTTCCCAGACGGAGCAATTTGGCCAGCAGAATTTCAAGATCCATCCAGTTATAACAAAAAAGGTTATATCCGAAATTGGGATAATTACCCTGAGTATGTGGAAGGAGATTTTTTTAGTCTGAAAGATATCCATACAGGTGAAGGAAGCACTGATTTTTACCAGCCTTCTCAGGCGCTGATGAATCAGTGCGAAGCTTACAAGTTTTGGATGGCTTATGCCGATATCGACGGGTTTCGTGTTGATACCGTCAAACACGTGGATTTAGGTGCAACTCGTTTATTTGCTGAAGTTATCCACGAGTTTGCTCAGTTAATAGGAAAGGAAAATTTTTACTTGATCGGCGAGATTACCGGAGGCCGCCTACAAGCTTTTTCTACTTTAGAACTGACTGGTTTGAATGCGGCTTTAGGAATTAGCGAAATCCCCGATCGCCTCGCCTACATGGTAAAAGGATATCGCGATCCCAGCATTTATTTTTCTTTGTTCCGCAATTCTCTGCTGATTCAAAAAGATTCTCACGTTTGGTTTAAGAATAAAGTGGTCACGATGTTTGATGACCACGACATGGTAGAAAGAGGAAACAATAAAGCGCGTTTTTGTGCCAGTGAAAATGGGGAAAAGGTAGTATTAAATGCTTTAGCTCTGAATGCGATGACTTTGGGCATTCCTTGCATTTATTACGGTACAGAACAGTGTTTTAATGGGGCTGGAGATAGCGACCGCTACATCAGAGAGACCATGTTTGGTGGCAAATTTGGCTCTTTTCAAAGTCGAGACAGGCACTTTTTTAATGAAGACAATCCGGTTTATCGAGAATTAGCAAAAATTCTCGCTATCCGGGAGCAAAAAATTACTTTGCGCAGGGGACGGCAATATTTGCGACCGATTTCGGGTAATGGTGAAGATTTTGGTTTGCCACAAATGTTGGGGGATGAGATTCGATCCGTTGTTCCTTGGTCGCGTTTGTTGGACAAAAAAGAGATGGTTTTGGCGATTAATACGGATTATGTCCGATCGCTGACAGTTTGGGTAAATATCGACTACAATTTACACGAACTCGGGGACAGTTTTCAGTGCATTTACTCGACAGACAGCGCGCAAATTAACAGTAAAGTGCAGGTTGAGGAGAGAAAGGTAAAATGTATTTCACTGACTGTACCGGCGGCTGGGTTTGTAATTTACGAGCAGGTGAAAGTTAAGGGTTAGGACATTTCTGATTTGCTGATTTTTATCGTTACTGGGTTTTACTTCGTTCCCAGGTAGAGCCTGGGAATGAATATTTTGATGCTATACATCGCGATTACGGGACTTACGAAAACAGTAGTTTTACACGCTACAGATAAGCCAAGGTGCGCATTGCGCACCCTACAAATATAGATTCTGCATCCAAGACTGGATTGCTCACAATGGGATAAAATATTAATTAAGATTTCACCATTTGTCCCCTAATTTAACAATGTTGAACTGGAACGAAATAATTAGTGGATTGGCTTTAGCTTTGGCGGGTTTCGCTTATGCTACATTCTTTTATGTAGTTCTTCCCGTCAGATATTACGATTCTGGGATATCAGTTTGGGCCATTGGAATTGCGATCGCCCTTATTGTAGCAATGAATTGGCTGCTGTCTGCATCGTTGCTAACTGGATGGAGTTGGGTGGCTGCATTATTTGGTTGTCAGATCGTACTTATATTGTTTTGTAGCCTTCTGGGAGATGGGCTGTTGATGCTGTCGGCTATTTTGTTTTTAGGAACAATGGTAGTAGGAGTTACGAGCGTTTATACCAATTTTTCGCAACAAAAAACACTGTTAATTGTGACTGTATGTACAGTATTTTTCCTAATTTTAATGTACCTATCTTTGATTGGTGGCTACGTGCTCAGAGGCAAAAATCCGTTTCAGGGTTCTTCAAAGCAGATGCAGCCGTTGTTGAATCAAAAGGTAGAAATTCGCACCGACGATCCCCAACAATTGCAGTTCAATGGTAAAACAGGGGAACTCACGCAGATCGATCGCTACGAAGTGACAGTCAAGCTGGATGATGATAAAACATTCTGGCCTTACGTCCAGGTTTGGTGGGAAGATGTCAAGGCTGCGAACTAACGGAAATCCCAACACCGATAAACCCTCAATAACTTTCTCCCTTTCTCTTCTCTCAGCCCTCAGCGCTATCTGCGGTTCATTTCGAGCCCCGGATTCTGTCAAGCAATTTTAATAAGCCCGCACTTACTAAACCGAATAAAATTCCCAGAAGCAGACTCAACACCAGAACTTGATCCGCCGACATGGGATTTTCTGGGCTAGCGGGGCTTTTGATTTGTTCGTTCTCAGGATGTGCCTGGGAATGCAGATTCAGAGGCTCGGCCTCGCTGAATTTAATTAAGCTTTTCAGGACTAAAGTCCTTACTACAAACAAAGAGGATAGAATACTATGAGTCAACAAAATTCTAAGTCAGGTAGTAATTCACCTATTGCTATGGGTTGTGGATGTTTACTGTTGTTGATGTTTATTACGCCAGTAATTAGTGGTTTCGTTATTCCATTATTATTGTGTCAGCCTAATAAAGCAAACAGAAGGACAACTATATGTTAGGTCAATCTACAAAGCTCAGCAAGCCTACTTTGTAGAAAAAGGTAGTTTTTCCAATTCAGTTGAAGCACTGGGGCTTGGCCTTGAAACGGAAACAAAAAACTACCAATATTCAACTCGTGCAACCAAGCAAGCAGCATTTAATTATGGATTTTCCAAGCAAAAAGAACTGAAAAGTTATATCAGCGGTGTCTTTGTAGTTCCTGCTAGCCAAGTTGATGCTAATGCTCCTAAGAATGAAATGAAAACAACAGCCATCTTGTGCGAAGCTGATTCTCCTGGTACAATTAAACCAGCAGAACCTACCTATGAGAATGGTAAAATTGCTTGTGGCACAGGCACAACTAAAGTAACAAAATAATCCAATTTCATGCAACATAATGAAAGTAGATTAATAATTATATTAACAATCCAACTTTCATTTCATATATTCAGTACAAGCAAACAACACCGATCAATTAGAACGACACTCTGATCGCAACACCCTGACAGGAATAACATCATGCTATTGAAAAAATTTGCTCAATTCTGCCAAAAATTATGGCTAGGATTAACCAGAGGTTTTAGTGCAATCATCAACTTGTCCTTTAATGATTTTTGTGAACTAACATACCGCACAATTATTGTAATGTTTTTTATAATAGTTACTTTAACTTTAAGTTATGGTTTAACTCTAAGTTTTTTAATGATAGCAGGGACAATCTTACCACCAGATAACGGCATTCTTGGTGTAGTTTTATTTATAATGATTGGCTTATGGCTATGGACAAAAGCTGCTAAAGGACTAGCACGACAAGTAAATATTTTAGTAGAGTTACTCTTATATCTGGTAGAGAAAAAGCACTTTACTGGTGATGAGCTTAGCACGAATATTCAACAAAAATCACAGCGGCGCATCTCTTCAGTGCGCGTATTTAGTTGGTGGCTTGTGGTGCTTGTTTCTCTAGGAATTAGCCTGCCCACTTTCTCCTTTTATTCTGTCAAAAAGGCTGTTGCAAATCGCCAGAATTCAGGCAGATTTCAGGTTCAATATCTCTGTCAAAATCAGCAACGTTACTATCAAGATAAATTGATTTTTTTTCAGTCGGATGATGAGTTAAACACTAATGGTAATCTGAGAAAAAAAATAGAAGACTATGGCTTCTCTAATCGTAGGACTGACCAAGCTATATTCTACTATGCTATATCTCGTAATGAGAAACTGAAAAGCTACGTTGGAGGGGTTTTCTTAGTTCCCCTAGCTGATACTAGCTCCCAAATAACGAAAGATAAAATAATACCTCTGGGAGCTGTCTGCGAAGCGAACTCTCCCGGTCAAACTCGCCCAGCCGATCCAGTTCTTAAATTTGGCATTCCCTTGTGTGGCCCTCAGACATCTGGGATGGATGCGGACAACTTTATTCCAACCATTAACCGCGCTCAACAAGAGCGTTATTCCCAAACTCGTAGTTTTGCCAGTTCTTTGTCAGAGCTAAAACTTAACATTCCAGAAAAGAGAATAGATGATTTAGACTTTATTCATCGAGTCTGGATTGACACTAGCTCTCAAGCTACATTTAGCTACGCTATTGACCCTCACGATGGGTCTACCACTGCCTATGTAGGTGGCGTTTTTGTCACTTCCAATAAGAATAATAGCAAGCCGCAAACAATCGAAATAGTCTGCGAACATAGAAAAGAATACATCTCGCCCGATCGCATTAAACAATACAAACCCACTTTCGAGAATGGCAAGCTTTCCTGTCAGTCGGGTGGAAAAAAAGTCAATTTAGGTGAAACCCCTTTTTCTGAATAGCATGACATGATTATTCCGTGAAACAACTTAGAAAAAATGACAAGCACATATAGCAATCCTACATCATTTTCTATGTATAGGTGTACTTATGGATTTTGGGGAAATCAAATTTATGTTTCTTTGTGAAAAACTAAAACAAAAATTTGATGATTTTAAAAGACTTACATAAATACCAATACTTTCGTCAAAAGTTTTTAGATTGTAACCCAATATCTTCAACTAGATTCTGTTCGGGAGCATTGGGAGCACATAAAATACAAGTGATTGACCAATCATCTCTCGATCACGATTAACTTCTGATAAATCATCTCTAAATTCTCCAGATGTATGATAAATAGCTCCATCCCAAATCAAAATAATTTTCCGCTCTTTGTATTTATTTTGTAAGTATTTTATGAATTCAACTGTTGATTCTCCATCCCCAGATTTATAACCTTTAACATGGAATTGTTTGGTTTAATAATGAGCGTGCGCCAAAATAAGTTTGTCTATTTTTTTGATTGGTAATTGGGACTTCAATTCTTAGATCCGAGCGACCCCAAGCTTAGTTATTGATATCGCCATGAAGTAGATGAAATTCATCTAAAAAAAATACTATTATTTCCCCAGATTCTATGCCAGAATTGTTTTTGGCTAAAATATTGTTAATTTATTTCCGCTTTTTTTTGACCAGTTCGGTATCAGATCTGGGATTGATTTTCTGAGTTTTCTTCCAGGTAATCTTCGCCAGAGATAAAAGTTCATAGTAGCTCTGTTTTGATTTATGGCTGACACCAAATTCTCTCTATAAATAAGTAACTCGCTGATCGAAATCCCAATATTATTGATTCTTTGGTCAGTCGATTACTTCAGTTTTTTGTAGAGATGTTAGATATCCTTTTGACCATTTATGTCCTAGTTTGATCCCTGTGATGCCTTTGGTTTTAAATTGTTTTTTGCAATCACCAATAAAAAATTTACTTACACCTAAAATTTTGCTAATTTCATGGTAGAGCTTACCTTCTATAGCCATTTTTACAGCTATTGCTCGGAGAGAGTCCTCTTACAGTTCGATCACTTTTAATGAAAGATTCTCAAGCCGCTCTTTCTTTTTCCATATTTTTCTGTGGTCGTTGTAAGTTATTCATTTTTTTATTGTCACAATCAATTATTGCATATAATTATATCATAAGTGTAGATAATGATTTAGGATTGCTATAGCTGCGACTTCAGTCGCCTGGGCATTTATGCTGTGATGTCTAGCTCACGTGATTTTTGAGAGTGGCATGGTTTTTGCACACAGCTTTTGTGACCCAGAATCGCATTATTTAATCGTCGATATGCAGACAAATTTCGATTTCTTGTTAACCTTGCTAAATTCTGCATCATGAGTGTTCTCAGATTCATCGTAATTGGACTAACATACATCGGCTTAGGTTTAGGCTATCTGCCTGGTTTACGGATGAATCGAGCCAGTATTGCCATAGTTGGGTCATCGTTACTGATGGCGTTGGGAGTTTTAGACCTGAAAGAAGCTTGGAGTGCGATCGACTATAAAACGCTGATTTTCCTGTTCAGTATGATGGTGATTAGCGCTAACCTGGCTGGCTCCGGTTTCTTTCAATTAGCGATTGATACAGTGATGCGATTCACCCGGAGTCCCTTCAGTTTACTAATTGTTTTAACATTGGGAAGCGGGATACTATCTGCTTTTTTTCTCAATGATACCGTTGCTCTAATTCTTACTCCTTTAATTTTAGGCTTAACCCAAGCTCTTAACCTTAATCCTATTCCCTACCTGCTTGCCTTAGCTGGAGCAACTAATTTGGGTTCTGTTGCTACCTTGAGCGGCAATCCTCAAAATATTTTGATTGGCTCATTTTCGGGGATTAGCTATCTAGACTTTGCCAAAGCCTTGACTCCGATCGCATTGGTAAGTCTGCTAATACAGATCGGGCTGCTATGGTGGCTCTATCCTGAAGTTCGCTCTACCAACCCTTGTTTAATTGAAACTCCTTTGCGCTACCGTGTTTTCAAACCTTTATTAACTAAAAGTCTCTTAATAACGGGAGGATTATTAGTAGCATTTTTAATTGGTGTACCGCCATCTGAAGCCACTTTAGTAGCCGCCGGTTTACTATTCATCACGAGACGAGTCAAACCCGATCGCATTTTGAAGAAAATAGACTGGGATTTGTTGGTGATGTTTGCTGGACTGTTTGTGGTTACTCAAGGGGTGGAAAAATTAGGAATATTAGGTTTATTTGGAGGATTTGTTCACACTCCCTTGAGCATATTGGGGGTGACGGCTTTGCTTTCAAATTTAGTTTCTAATGTTCCGGCAGTGCTGCTATTGCAACATTTGATTCCTCATCCAGATCCAAAAACTTGGTTGTTACTGGCCTCGGTTTCAACATTGGCTGGCAATCTCACTCTGCTCGGTTCCGTTGCTAATTTAATTGTTGCTGAGGCTGTTGCTAAACTCGGCTATAATTTGTCTTTTTGGGAACATTTACGGTTTGGTCTACCTCTGACTGTTTTAACCTTAGCTGTTGCGTATTTCTGGATTTATTGATAAGACGGGGCGGTTGAAACCGCGTCTATACAAACAAAATCTACCTCCGTGGGTTCAAAACCGAGCGGTTAAAATTACCTGATTTTTTTCAGAAGACTGGGCGGTTGAAACCGCGTCTATACAAACAAAATCTACCTCCGTGGACTCAAGACAGAGCGGTTAAAATTACCTGATTTTTTTTAGTCGGCTTGGAGTGGACTCTTGGTTTGTGTAAACCAGGTTTCAACCGCCGTCTTATCTTAAAGAAGTGTTAAACTACGAGACGTAAATTTGGTAGTCCTTATGATTGTCAATCCTGAAAATGTGCAGGACAGTACAGGCTCTAATTATCCTCAGGAATTCAAGTCGGCGGTGGCGGGGAGAGTTAAAAAACGCTTGGGAAATGCCGCAGGATTGCTGAATTTTGGGGTAAATTTGGTGAGACTGGCGCCGGGAAGTTGTTCTGCTCTCAGGCATTGGCATACTCGCCAAGATGAGTTAGTCTATGTTCTGGAAGGGGAAGTTACTTTGATTTCTAATTCGGGAGAGCAAGTGCTGCAACCGGGTATGGCCGCAGGTTTTCCGGCGGGTGATGCTGACGGGCATCATTTGGTTAACCGCACGAATGCTGATGTTGTTTATCTGGAAATTGGCGATCGCACTCCGGGAGATTCAGCTAATTATCCCGATGATGACTTAATCGCTAAAGCTAGCGATAATGGTTGGATTTTTACTCGCAAAAACGGCGAGCTTTATGAGGGTTAAAAAAATATGAGTCAAGTCAATCTTTGGGCTTCGGCGGAACACGCTTTGTGGTATCTTGCGAAGGCTGATGGCATTCCTCACCGCACTGAGGGTGAAGCGGTTTTGTTGGAGGAGGTACCGAAGACTGTGAAGCGGATTCTGGATGTGGGTACGGGTGATGGGCGGTTGTTGGGTCTGCTTAAGTGCGATCGCCCGAATGTTGAATGTGTGGCGATCGACTTTTCGCCGACAATGCTGGAAAAAGCCAGAATTCGCTTTGCTGACGACAAAAATGTCACTGTAATCGAGCACAATTTTGACGAATCATTACCAGATTTGGGCAAGTTTGATGCGATCGTTTCTAGTTTTGCGATTCATCACGTAACAGACGAGCGCAAATTTGCCCTCTACACCGAGATTTTCGAGCTTTTGGAACCCGGAGGCATTTTTGGCAATTTGGAGCACGTAGCGTCCCCAACTCCCGCTTTACATAACAAATTTCGAGAGGCGCTGGGTATTAGCGAGTCGCCCGACGATCCGTCGAATAAATTGCTCGATGTGGAAACGCAACTGAGTTGGTTTAGAGAAATTGGTTTTGACAATGTAGACTGTTATTGGAAGTGGCGAGAACTCGCTTTGTTGGTGGGAGTTAAACCAGTCATCATTATAGATCGGTAAGAACACGGGTAGGGAAATCTACCCTGAAAAGTATCCTCGAATTCACTGCCAAATTCGTCGTAAGTTTAAGATAAATCCGGGTAATACATCATCTCCAGACAGTTCTGCGGGATGTTCTAAAACCTGGATTTCTTGGCCCGGACGGTAGATCTCGACTCGTTGATTCTGAGGGTCAATTAACCATCCCAATCTCGCACCATTGTTGAGATATTCCTGCATTTTCTCTTGTAGTTTAGCAAGGCTATCTGTAGCCGATCGCAACTCGACGACAAAATCGGGACATAGGGGAACAAATCCTCGGCGTTGTTCGGGAGTCATAGCTTCCCACCGTTCTCGTCGCACCCAGGAGGCATCCGGGGAAAGGCGAGCACCACTGGGGAGGATAAATCCTGTGGAGGAGTCGAAGGGTATACCATGACCCCCCTCCTCTTCGACCCACTTAACTAAAAAGTAGGAAATTTTGACATTACGATATCCTGATTCGCCTCCAGTAGGTGGATTCACGATTAATTCTCCTTGAGCCGTTCGTTCTAATCTTAAATCGGGATTGACAGCGGCAAGTTCCTCGAACTGTTCGGGGGTGACGTGGAGAATGGTAGAGGTGGGGAGTTCTAGGGTGATGGTATCGAGTTGGGTGAGGGTGGAGTGCATCGTGTCACCTGGGGGAAACGGGGCGAGATTTTTATTGTAGGGGATGGGGGAAGTTTGAGGCGATCGATAATTAAGATTGGTATGAATTAACTTAAATCTGGTAATTGAGGTTTAATTCGGCGCTCGTACCAGTTCATTAACGGGGTGGCACTAATGCCGTGCACAATCACAGAAAAGACGATGGTGGTAAAGGTTATCCAGGCAAGTTTTTCGGCGGTTTCGCCTTTTAAACCGTGACCAAAAGCATAGGTAAGATAATAGATTGAACCGACGCCGCGAATGCCGAACCAACCGCACAGCAAGCGGCTGGCGGGATGCAAACGACTGCCGATCGTACTGATCCAAGCTCCTACAGGTCGAATCAAAAAAATTAACAATCCAGCTACTAAAAGCGAGTAACCTCCAAACGCGAGCATAGGTTCTAGGCGAATGAGCGAACCTAATAGTAAAATAGTTGCTACTTCCATTAACTTTTCAATGCGCTCGGTAAAGTGCAGTTGGGAAAGCGGTTTTTCTGGGTCGCGGTAACTGCGCTGCACCACAATTCCTGCTACAAAAACTGCGAGGAATCCGTAGCCGTTGACTACTTCTGTGAGCGAATAGGTGAGCAGAATTGTGCTGAGAGCGATGAAATCTTCCATTAATTCATCTGCTGGTCGGTAGCGTTGGAGTCTTAGATCGATCCAGGTGACGGCTTTAGCTACTAAAATGCCCATAACGATACCTACAGTGGTCGCCCAAAGCAAGTCAATTGCTACCCACTGCGAAAACCAGTTCGGCCAGTTGTTATCTTTTAGGGCATAAATTCCGAAATAAACGAAGGGAAAAGCTAACGCGTCGTTCAAACCACCTTCTGATGTTAAAGCAAATCGCAATTCATCGCGATCGTCTATATTAGCTAATTGAACTTCTGAGGCTAAAACTGGATCGGTGGGAGCAAGAATTGCTCCCAATAAAATCGCCGGGCCCCAATCTAATTTTACAAACCAATGACCGATCGCAGCCACAGCAAAAATTGAAATTGGCAGTAACAAACCGATCAGCCGCGCTGTGGAATTCCACGCCCAAAGTTGCAGCGGGCGATTCATTTTTAAGCCGCAACTGAACAGAGAAACAATCACTACAAATTCTGTAAGTCTTTCTAAAAATAGAGCGTGGGGGCGCAATTCAATCAGCTTGACGCCGTAGGGCCCCAATCCGATGCCGACAAGTAGATAAATTAAGGCATAAGATACCGGCAATCGCGAAATCCATCCAGATCCCAGGGTGACGGTAAGCAGGAGGATGCCAATCACTAACAAGTTGAGTATGTAATTATCCACCATAGCGATCGCACTTTTAATAAGATTTAACACGTGCGATCTTTACAGGTAAAAACTTCTGGCGCATCGGCCGTAAGCTAGAGTCTGCTCTCCTCCTAAAGTAGCAGTTGTTATGCGATGTCTCTTGAATTGGGCGCAATCAAATTTTGTCGCGTGGTGGGGGCGGGTTGATAGAGATTGTTAGTGGGAATTATAGATTGTGGGTGAAACCCGCCCCTGCAAATATTTTGGTTAATTTACCGGGCATCCTCTGACTAATGACTGATGACTAATGACTAATGACTGATGACTAATGACTCAGGACTAATGACTGATAACTAATTAGGAATCCCACTTTTATCGGTAGCGATGATGTGCAAATCTACGTGTTTGAGCGATCGCACTAACTGTTGAGTCAAAGAGCTCCGCAGCAGCAACTTCCAGCGAGATTGCTGGCTTTCGCCGATCACAATTTGAGTAATACGATACTCTTTCGCTACATCTGCGATCGCTTTGGCTATCTTAGTGCCGTTTACCCGCAAAAATTTCCCGTTAAATTCTTGACATAGTTTCTCACAAGTTTCAACGTGCAAGCTTTCTGCTTTTGTTAAAAATCGGTCTGGATCTTCGACAAACACAGCATAAAACGGGGCATTCATATAATTAGAAATCCTCGCGCCCCGCCGCAGCAGTTGCAAAGAATTTGGGTAAGTAGAGAGGCAGACTAAAACTCGTTCGTGAATGTTGCAAACTTGACCTTTTAAAGTTGCTGCGTCATCTTCAACACTATCTGCGACTTCTCGCAAAGCCAGCTCTCGCAAAGCAATTAAGTGACGGCGCTGGAAAAAATTTTCTAAAGATTGTTCAATTTTTTCGGGAGCGTAGATTTTGCCTTCTAGCAACCTTTCTTCTAAAGTTTCGGGCGTGACATCAACAACGAGTATTTCGTCAGCAGCTTCGAGAATGCGATCTGGTACTCGCTCTCGCACTACAACTCCGGTAATTCGAGCTACTAAATCGTTGAGACTTTCTATGTGCTGAATGTTGAGCGTGGAAAAAACATCAATCCCAGCATTCAGAATTTCTTCAACATCTTGATATCGCTTTTCTCGCAGAGAACCGGGAATATTTGTGTGAGCAAGTTCGTCTATTAATGCTAGTTGAGGGCGGCGTTCGATGACTGCCTCAGTATCCATTTCATTCAGCATTTTTTCGCCGCGCAACATTGGTTTTCGCGGCACTATTTCCAGTCCTTCGGCTTTAGCGGATGTCTCTTTGCGCCCGTGAGTTTCTAACAATCCGACGGCGACATCAATGCCTTCCAATTTTAGCCTGTGCCCTTCTTCGAGCATTCGGAAAGTTTTACCGACACCGGGGGCCATGCCGATAAATATTTTGTGCTTTCCCCGGCGGGGGGCGCGATCGTAAGTGCGGTTTGGTTGGACGTAAACCGTATCTGCTTGTTGGTCTGGGAGTTCGCTAGAGTGAATCATAGCTCAGTAGTTAGTGGTCAATTGTCAGTGGTCAGCAGTCATTTGTCAGTTGTTAGTTGTCATTTGTCAGTAGTTAGTTGTTAGTTGTCAACTATCAACCCTTCGATAAACTCAGGGCAAGCTGTCAACTGACAACTAACAACTGTCAACCCTTCGACCCTTCGGCAGGCTCAGTGCAGGCCAAGCTCCCTTCGACTTCGCGGAAGCGTGAGCCTAGCGGAACTACAGGGCAAGCTGTCAACTGTCAACTGTCAACTGTCAACTGTCAACTGACTCTCAACTATTTTAAACCGTCGAGAGCCAAATTCAATTGCAGGACGTTAACTCCCGGTTCGCCGAAAATCCCGAGAAATCTGCCGTCTGTATTTTTAGCGACCAACATTTCTACTTGATTGAGATCGATCGCACGCACGGTTGCTATCCGCTGAATTTGCGCCTTAGCAGCCTCTACACTAATGTGGGGATCGAGGCCTGAACCGGAAGTATAGACTAAATCCGCCGTCGGTGTGATGCCAGCTTTCTTGAGGCGGTCTAATTCAACTTGCACCCCCTGAAAACCATCTTTTTCATTGCCTCGCTTCAGCAAATCCGAGTTGCTGGGAGCAAGGTTAGTAGCGCCTGAAGTGCCAGTTTTTTGACTGGTATTTTCTGCCTTTGTAGGGTCGTAATCCTTGCTCTCAAAGCTGCTGTAATTTGTGGCGCTGGGGCGGCTCCAAAAATATTTTTCCGAGGTGAAAGGTTGACCTATTAACGAGGAACCGACTACAACTCCCTGCTTGCGAATCAAGCTGCCGTTTGCCTGCGAGGGGAAAGCTATTTGACCGATTACTAGCAAGATTAAGGGATAGATAACGGCTGTGATTCCCCACAGAACTAAAGTAACGCGAATTGCTCTGATTAATTCTCTCATAAATTACCTCAATGAAGGGAGAAGGAAGAAGGAAGAGGGAAGAAGAAAGGAAGCGCACGAGATCCAGAAACCGGGTTTTTGCGAAATATTTCGTTTTATTGCGCAGATTCGGTAAAAAACCCGGTTTCTAAGATTCACAATGCAGATATTTACCTAAAATCTTTCTGGCTGAAAAATCACGACAAACAAATAAACTGCGAGTCCGACGATTACCAAACCCAAGAGACTTAAACCCCATGCAGCTTTTTTTGTCAAACCTTCATCCGCAGCGGCATAAACAGCCGGTGCAATTATCAAGTTAAAGCACATTACCAGAAATAGCTGCACCGGGATTGGGTGGCGCTGCCAAAGCATTTGTCCTAACTCAACGGTTTCTTGAAAATTCCTCGGCAAAACATCATTCAGCCAATCATTCCGTTTCATAATTTCTCCTGTTTTTCAAATTAAATTGTTTGACAAATTACAGCAAGTATCTTTTGGTTAGCTTTCCTCTTTTCGATCTCCCTTAAATCCCGTACAGTGTTTCGCTGCTGAAGCTCTATGCTAGCCCAACGGCGGAAATGAAAACATCGATGATTTTGATGGCGATAAACGGCGCGACTGCTCCGCCCAATCCGTAGATTAAAATGTTCCGCTGCAATAGTTGATTGGCGCTCAAAGGTCTAAACTTGACCCCGGTTAATGCTAGAGGAATCAAAGCGGGAATAATCAAAGCATTGTAAATTAATGCAGATAGAACAGCGGATTGGCCGCTGGCTAAACCCATAATATTTAAAGCACCAACTGGGGCAAACATTGCCGGAATAATTGCAAAATATTTGGCAATGTCGTTCGCTAGCGAAAAGGTGGTCAGCGCGCCGCGAGTAATCAGCAACTGTTTGCCGATTGTCACTAAGTCAATGAGTTTTGTGGGGTCAGAATCTAAGTCCACCATGTTCGCAGCTTCCTTAGCTGCTTGGGTTCCAGAATTCATCGCAAGTCCTACGTTTGCTTGCGCTAGCGCGGGTGCGTCGTTGGTTCCGTCTCCCGTCATTGCTACTAATTTGCCTTCTGCTTGTTGCTTGCGAATTACTTCTATTTTGTCCTCTGGAGTTGCTTCGGCAATGAAGTCGTCAACCCCTGCTTCGTCGGCAATTACTGAGGCGGTAATTCGGTTATCTCCGGTGAGCATGATGGTGCGAATTCCCATTTTTCGCAGTTGGTCAAACCGATCGCGAATTCCCGGTTTGATGATATCTTTCAAATAGATAATGCCGTAGGTGTCGTTGCCTTGACAAACGCCTAAAGGTGTGCCGCCCAAGCGCGAAACCCGCTCGTAAGCTTCATCGAGATCGGGCCCGAAGTTGCCGCCGCGCGATCGCACAAAACCCTTCACCGCATCCACCGCACCCTTGCGAACCTCTATACCATCGGGCAAATCCGTGCCCGACATCCGCGTTTTAGCCGAAAAATCAAGCCCGGTGGCTCCTTCAGCGTTTTCGCGATCGAACTGGGCGACTGCGCCCAACTTTTCGGCCAAACGGACGATCGACTTTCCCTCGGGAGTATCGTCAAACACGCTCGCAGTCAGCGCTACCTGCGCCACTTGTTGCAGCGAATGACCGTTTACCGGAATAAACTCCTCGGCTAAACGGTTGCCCAGCGTGATCGTCCCCGTTTTGTCCAAAATCAGCGTATTCACGTCGCCGCAAGCCTCTACGGCGCGCCCAGAGGTCGCTATCACGTTAAACTGAGCGACGCGATCCATCCCCGCAATGCCGATCGCGCTCAACAAACCGCCAATCGTCGTCGGAATCAGCGCCACCAGCAGCGAAACCAGCGTCACCACGCCCACAGGAGTTTTCACGTAATTGCCGATCGGCGGAATCGTCGATACCACAATCAAAAACACCAGAGTCAGCACCGCCAGCAGCACCGTCAGCGCGATCTCGTTCGGCGTTTTCGAGCGTTCAGCGCCCTCCACCAGCGCGATCATCCTGTCCAAAAACCCCTTACCGGGGTCGGACATCACCCGCAGCGTTAGTTCGTCCGACAGGATGCGCGTCCCGCCGGTGACGGAACTGGCGATGTCCGAACCCGGTTCCTTGAGCACAGGCGCCGATTCGCCCGTGATCGCAGATTCGTCCACCGACGCAACGCCTGCAATCACTTCGCCATCAGAAGGAATGACATCGCCTGCGATCACTTTAATTTGGTCGCCGCGTCTCAGGGATGTCGAACTAACTTCTTGAATTGAACCGTCTGGTAAGAGTTTGCGGGCTGTGGTGTCGGCTTTGGTCGATCGCAGTGCATCTGCTTGCGCTTTCCCGCGCCCTTCCGCTACCGCTTCCGCGAAATTAGCAAACACCAAAGTAAAGAACAAAATGAACGTCACGAGACCGTTAAAAACTACCTGATTGTTTCCGGGAACCGGGCCGAACAGCGTGGGGTCGATCGTTAATAATGCAGTTACAATTGTGCCAACCCAAACCACAAACATCACCGGATTTTTCAGCATCAGCCGGGGGTCGAGCTTGACAAAAGCTTCTTTAAAAGCTCTTTGATAAAGGCCTTTAGTATTTGCTTTCGGCGTGTGTCTGCGAGACTCGCGAGAGCCTCGGGAACGCGGAGTTTTTTGAGAATCAGGGGTATTGGAAGAAGCCATATCGATTTTAGATTTGGGATTCTAGATTGTAGATTTGGGATTGGTGATTTTGCAGGATCGAAAAACTTTTTTCTCTGCTGAGTTAGCGCACTTATCGATGCTCTACTGTCCGCTGTTTGGTGACGGTGTTACAGCAGACGGCGATGGCGTTCCCCCTGGAGATGGGGTTCCCACAGGCGATGGGGTTCCCACAGGCGATGGGGTTCCCAGAGGCGTCGGCGTTCCTAGAGGCGTCGGCGTTCCCAGAGGCGATGGGGTTACAGCAGACGGCGATGGCGTTGCTTCCGGCGATGGCGTTGCTTCCGGCGATGGCGTTCCCACAGGCGAAGGCGTTGCTTCCGGCGACGGCGCAGTTACGGGCGCAGGTTCAAACTTGCCGCTGCTGATTTCGTATCCTTCAGCAATTGGCCCCAAAGCTAGGACTGGGAAAAACGTCAGCGCGCCCAGAATTATGATTACTCCTGCGGTTACGCCGGTGAATAAAATGGAATCGGTTCTGAGTGTTCCGGTTGTTTCGGGAACCAGTTGTTTGTTTGTCATGCTGTCAGCTAGCAACAGCATCGCAACAATGGGAACGTAGCGCCCCATCAGCAAACTAAAACAGGTGCTTAAATTCCACCAAAGTGCTGTTGGTGCGGGTTGAGTATCTCCTAACCCTTCAAAACCAGAACCGTTGTTAGCCGCCGCCGAAGCGTATTCGTACATCACCTGGGAGATGCCGTGAAATCCAGGGTTGCTGATGCCACTCAAACTGTCGCTAAAGGCGAGGGTAATGGCGCCGGGAATTAAAACTGCGATCGGGTGAACTAACAAAACCACACTGGCTAAAACTATTTCCAGTTTTTCAATTTTGCGTCCCAGAAATTCTGGCGTTCTCCCCACCATCAGTCCGGTGAGAAACACGCTCAAAATTAGGTAAATAAATAAGTAAGCTGTTCCGGTTCCTTGTCCGCCCCAAACGATTTGTAGAAACAAGTTAAACAGAGTAGCAAAACCGCCGGGAGGCATTAAAGAATCGTGCATCCCGTTCACAGCCCCGCACATTGTGCCAGTCGTAGTTACCGCCCAAAGTACAGTTTCTGCCCAGCCAAACCTCACTTCTTTTCCTTCTAAATTTGGTTGTACGGAACCCAGTAAGTTATTGACTTGAGGATTTCCTTGGTATTCGCCAACTGCTGCAATGCCAATCAAGCCAACAAAAATTATAAATACCATCCAAAAAATTAGCCATCCCTGTTTTTTATTGTTGGCAAATCTCCCGTAAGTATGAATCAGTGCCGCAGGGATTGAAACCATTGCTAGGATTTCCAGCAGGTTACTAAAAGGGTTGGGATTTTCTAAGGGGTGAGCAGAGTTAACACCGAAAAATCCGCCGCCGTTTTCTCCTAGCTGTTTGATACTTTCAAAGTGAGCGACTGGGCCGCGGGCAATAACTTGGGTGCTGCCTTCTAATGTGGTAGCAACTTGGGGCCCTGCTAGGGTTTCCGGTACTCCTGAAATTAGTAAAAATAAGCCAATTATCAAAGAAAGGGGCAGCAGAATGCGGGTGATTGATTGAATTAAATCGATGTAAAAGTTACCTAACGGGCGCCCGGTAAGTCCCCGAATAAAGGCAATTCCTACTGCTAAACCTGTGGCGGCTGAGGTAAACAATAAAAAACCAAGCGTTAATTGGGATAGATAACTATATGTTGTCTCGCCGGAGTAATGCTGTTGGTCAGTATTTGTGAGGAATGAAATTGTTGTGTGCAGTGCGGTATCCCAGGTTGGTGCACCTAAGCCGGTGGGATTTAAAGGCAGCAATCCCTGAAGCATGAAAATTAAGAAAACAAATATGCCCATTGCTAGATTGCTGTATAATAGCGATCGCGCATATTGCCAGCCTGTCATGGAATCTACAACACGGATGTTGCCTGCTTTATAGATGAGTTGTTCTACTGGTTTAATGGCGGGATCGAGGATGGTTGGTTCTCCCATGTACACCCGCGCCATGTAGTTGCCCAATCCGGGGGCGATCGCTATTAAAATGATTAGCGTTAATGCAATTTGAATTAATCCTTGCAGCATAACTTAGTTAAAAAATCCTCGTTGTTGAATAAATCCGCTTCACTCCTCGGAAAATGGCTTCGGAAGGAAGTCCACAAAACGGGGTGAGTTTTCTTTAAGGTTGCTTCTAGTTCACAGCCTATCGCCCGATTAATTGCTACTGCTAAGATACGATCTCCGCAGAAAATTGTTGGAATTTCGCTGGCTATAATTAATCGGTTTTCTCTTGTTAATCCCAAGCAATAGCAGTTATCGGGCAATTGTATGGCACTTAGTGCTATGCCGCAATAACTGCTGTTGAATTGGATCGGTACTTGAATGAGTTTTGGTTCTACAAAGCTCATGAACGACTCCCGTAGGCCGCAAGGTTAGGTTTACTTTTATTGATTACTCTACAGAAGTTTGAGGTGTTTGATAATTAGTCTTAAGATATAAGTTACTGTTTAGGATTTATGCTGGTCTGCCATATACTTTTACTAATAGGCGAATGTTTAGATGATGTTTGAAATCTATACTTGCAGGTATAGATGCTTTGTAAACGCTGTTTTTTGGGGGACAATGTACGGAATATTTCAGGATTTACGCACTCCGACTCAAGAAATCGGCTTTTTAGCGGAATTAATGGCTAGAATTTAGTTTTTTGGTAAAAAATCCCGGTTTCTGATGGTCAATCTGTCCGGGAATGGTCATTTTAAAATGGATTGATTAGGAATGTTTAAGAGCTTATTAAAAATCCCCAAAAATGTACTACTTCAAGAGAAGTATTTGCGAGGAAGATGGTCGATCGCCATTTTGTTTGCAATTGTGATCGCGCTGGAATTTAGCACGCCGTCGGAGTATCTGTTTGGATACTTTTATACGGGGCCGATTATACTGGCAAATTCGCGATTGAGTCGGTTGGGTAAGTTACAAATTACGCTGGTAGCGGCGGCTTTGACGCTGTTAGATTTGTTTTTTCCTCCTGGAGAAACGATCGCCCTAGCAACTCTTGCAAATAGACTGATCGCTGTTATGGCTTTGGGAGTGACGGGATATTTGAGCGATCGCAACCAGCAGTACCAAGAAGCGATCGCGATCGCCAAAGCTCAGTTGCAGTCGCAGGAGCAGCTAGCCAGCATCCGAGAGGATTTTGTGTCTACTTTGACTCACGACTTGAAAACGCCGATGCTGGGGGCGATCGAAACAATTAAAGCTTTTAAATCGGCCAAATTTGGCGATGTCACTCCCAGTCAGCAAAAGGTTCTCGAAACAATGGCGCGATCGCACAAAATGTCACTACAATTAGTAGAAACGCTGCTGGATGTTTACCGCAACGATGCCGAAGGTTTGAAACTGCAACTTGCGCCCGTAAATTTAGCAGCTTTAGCAACAGAGGTAATCGCCACACTCGCAGATTTATCGGCGGCGCGCCGAGTTTATATTAGTACGAGTTACGGAGAATCAGATTTCCGTCGCTCTTTGTGGGTAAACGGCGATGTAGTCCAACTCCAGCGCGTTTTTGTTAATTTGCTAACAAACGCGCTCAACCATTCTTCCCGAGGCGGCAAAGTAGAAATTGTGATGGCATCTCATTCAAATTATCAGATAGTGAAAGTGATCGATAGCGGGTTGGGAATTACCGCAGGAGAACTTTCGCACCTATTCGATCGTTTTTATCAAGGAAATAGCGATCGGCAAGCTAAAGGATCGGGATTGGGGTTATACTTATCTCGTCAAATTATTGACGCGCACGGCGGTATAATTTGGGCAGAAAACAAATTGCCCCACGGTGCTTTGTTTGGATTCCGACTACCAGCCATCTCCGCCAATGAAACCTAATTCTCCCTTACGAATTCTCCTAGTTGAAGACGACGAATTGTTTCGGCTGGGACTGCAAACCCGATTGCAGCAGGAAAGTTGCTTGCAAATAATTGCCGAGGCGGAAGATGGCGAAACAGCAGTAGAATTGACTCAGGAATACTTGCCGGATGTGGTGGTTTTGGATGTAGGTTTGCCGGGAATTGGTGGCCTTGAAGCGTGCCGCCAAATTAAACAGCGACATCCAGAAATTCCCGTTTTAATTTTAACATCCCATTCCCAAAAATCGTTAATTGAAAGGTTGATGGCTGCGGGAGCTCACGGATATTGTCTCAAGGGAATTGCGGCGGAAACTTTGGTTTTGGCAATTCGATCGGTAGCGTCGGGCGCTTCTTGGTGGGATAAGGGTGCAACTGCGGAAATTCGGGCGGTTTTTGCTAATCCCGAACCTGTGAAAGTCGGGGGAAAATCGGAAGTTTTAGACAATCCACTGACGAAGCGGGAACAGGAAATATTAGCTTTAGTTGCGGGGGGAAAAAGCAATCAGGAGATTGCACAAATATTGTACATTGCTCCGGGGACTGTGCGGGTTCACGTTCACGCGATTTTGCAAAAGTTGGAAGTGCGCGATCGGACTCAAGCAGCAGTGCTCGCTATTCAGAAAGGATTGGTAGCAGAGGAACTGTTAGGTAGTCAATCTTAAGTCTGATAGTTTTTAATATGTCACAAAATCTGTATCATGAAAAACCATGAGATTTATCAATCCTAAAATAGATTTTGCGTTTAAGAATATATTCGGTTCTAACAAAAGCCGAGAAATTCTGATTAGTTTTTTGGTAATTGCTCAACTAGGGGAAAAAATGGAGCCATTAGTAGAGAGAGCTTGTTTAATGGATTGATAAGCAGTTAAACCCTGTCGTTTGCCAGTATTAACAGGCATCTTCCCTGTGGTTATTGGCGGTCATTCTAAAGGTTTTAAAGTAGTAGGATTTTCCCGGATCGGCTTAACAAAACGACTATTTGCCCGCACAAAACAATTACCCTTATCCGTTGAAATCGGCAACCAAGGTTTACCCTGAGAATCAGCAATCATAATTTGATTAGCAAAATTTCCCGTCACCGCTTGCAAGCGTTTTCCCCGCCGAAAAGTCGTCACCACAGGCCACTGCGAAACATTGTGTTTATTTCTTTCAAATAACTCATCTGGCGCATCCAAAGCATCTACAGAGATCGATCGAAATCGCTGAGCCATGCGGCAATTTAACCCTTGAGGATCGGAGTCAACAACCAACCAATTCACCTGCCTGTTTCCCCGCTGTCTCGCAGGTGGCACCTGATAATCGCCTTGCTGGTTAGCAACAGGTAAAGCTAAGGCTAAATTACCCCCCAATCCTAAAATCTCAGCCGCTGCCAGAGCAACAATTCTAATTTCTGCTTTCATGGCCACAAAACTTAGTTTACTTTCAGCTAATCACAATTTTATAGCCACTGCCAGCTCCCCGCCAGTTTCGCATCCCACCTCCGGCAGTTACCCCAACTCATTAAGAATGTGTTATAAATATTGAGATTCATTAAGAAATATTGCTCAAATGCTCCTTACCCCCTCTGGCCTCAGCAAACTCAAAGAATCTTTAAAAGAAAAAGTATTCTTCGGGAATGAGCCAACCCCGGAACTCATAGCCATCTTACTGATTTACTTCGTTCAAGGCATTCTTGGACTAGCTCGCTTAGCCGTCAGCTTCTTCCTCAAAGACGAGCTCGGCATGAGTCCCGCCGAAGTCTCGGCAATGCTGGGCGTTGTCGCCCTACCTTGGATTATCAAGCCCGTGTTCGGCTTCATGTCCGACGGCTTGCCAATATTCGGCTACCGCAGGCGCCCTTACATCGTCCTCTCCGGGCTGTTGGGAACGTCAGCATGGGTCGCCCTCGCAACAATTGTACACACGCCGCTGGGCGCTACAGGGGCGATCGCCCTGAGTTCCCTTTCCCTCGCAGTCAGCGACGTAATCGCCGACTCCCTAGTAGTAGAAAGAGCCCGAAAAGAATCCGTCACCGATGCCGGTTCCCTGCAATCTTTGTCTTGGGGCGCATCAGCCCTCGGCGGACTAATTACCGCCTACCTCAGTGGTTCTTTGCTGCAACACTTCAGCACCCATACCATATTTTTAATCACCGCATCTTTCCCCCTAATCGTATCAGCAACAGCTTGGTTAATTGCCGAAGAAAAAGTCCACAAAACAACCGACTTTGCCACAGTCAAAGACCAACTAAAACAATTGCGGCAAGCTGTTACCCAAAAAACAATCTGGCTACCCACCGCCTTTCTCTTCCTCTGGCAAGCGACCCCAAGCTCAGACTCCGCCTTCTTCTTTTTCACCACCAACGAACTAGGCTTTCAACCAGAATTTCTCGGCAGAGTGCGCCTCGTTACCAGCATGGCAGCCCTCCTAGGCATCTGGCTGTTTCAGCGCTACCTCAAAGCAATTCCATTTCGAGTAATTTTTGGCTGGTCAACAGTCATAGCGACTGCCTTGGGCATGACTACATTATTATTAGTAACTCATGCCAACCGAGCATTAGGAATTGACGACCAATGGTTCAGTATCGGAGACAGCCTGATCCTGACAGTAATCGGACAAATTGCTTATATGCCGGTGCTGGTACTCTCGGCGCGATTGTGTCCTCCCGGCGTCGAAGCAACTTTATTTGCAGTGCTGATGTCAGTCACCAACTTAGCAGGACTTATTTCCCACGAAGGCGGTGCTGTTTTGACTCACTGGCTCGGAATTACCGATCGCAATTTCGACAACCTCTGGCTACTAATAGTCATCACCAACCTGTCCACACTGCTACCCCTCCCCTTCTTAAACTGGTTGCCCGCAGAAAGTACAGAAAGTGGCGATCCAAACTACCAACAGTCTCTCCCAGTATTAGAAGCAGAAATTGGTTCTGCCAAACCAGGTGGACAGCATTTCATGCCCGAATACTTTCCCGACTTAGTACCGACAGTAAGACCAAAAAGCCGCACCGCAGAAAACAAACTCAGCTAATCTCAATTCATCTGCGTTTACCTGCGTCCATCAGCGGTTAAAAAATTCGCTCCCGTAACTTTACCCATGCCAAACTTACAACTTTCCCAACCTGAAACAGCCGCCCAAAAACCATCATACGATCGCAAAGACTGGCAGCGCGGCTACGAATCCCAACCCAACGAAGCCGACTACTGGATTGACGACATAGAAGGCGAAATCCCCGCAGGCTTGCAAGGCACATTCTTTCGCAACGGGCCCGGATTGTTGGATGTCAATGGCCAGCGCATCCACCACCCCTTTGACGGCGATGGGATGATTTGTGCGATCGCAATTTCTGAAGGCCGCGCCCACTTCCGCAACCGATTCGTGCGCACCGAAGGCTACCTCGCCGAACAAAAATCAGGAAAAATCCTGCACCGAGGCGTATTCGGCACACAGAAACCCGGAGGCTGGCTAGCCAACATTTTTGATGTCAAAATCAAAAACATCGCCAACACCAACATCATTTATTGGGGCGACAAACTGCTAGCACTCTGGGAAGCAGCACAGCCCTACAGACTCGACCCCCGCAGCCTAGAAACCCTCGGATTAGATACCCTAGACGGCATCTTACAACCCGGTGAAGCCTTCGCCGCCCACCCGAGAATTGAAAAAGGGCAAAATGGAGCCGGAGACAGATTAATCAACTTTTCCGTCAAGCCCGGTTTGTCAAGTACAATCACGATTTACGAATTCGACGAAAGCGGCAAACTTTTACAAAAACACGCCCACGCAATCCCGGGTTTTGCCTTCCTGCACGACATGGTAATTACCGAGAATTACTGCATATTTTTCCAAAATCCCGTCAGCTTCAATCCCCTGCTTTTCCTGTTAGGATTTCGGAGTGCAGCCCAGTGCATTCAATTTTCGCCAAACAAGCCCACCCAAGCAATTTTAATTCCCCGCAACGGGACTGACGAGGTGAAAATATTAGAAACCGAACCTTGTTTTGTATTCCACCACTGCAACGCTTGGGAAGAAGCAGGCGAAGTTTTTGTAGATTCAGTTTGCTACGAATCATTTCCCACTGTCGAGCATGACGGCGATTTTTTGGAGCTTGATTTTGACAGCATTCCAGCCGGAGAATTGTGGCGGTTCCAGCTAAATTTGAACGAGCAAACTGTCAAGCATCAAATCATTGAAACTCGGTGTTGCGAATTTCCGACTTTGCATCCAAATAATGTCGGACAACCTTACCGATATCTTTACATCGGCGCGGCTGACTCTCCCACTGGGAATGCTCCTTTGCAAGCTATTCTTAAAATAGATTTCCAGACTGATGATAGGCAACTTTGGAGTGTGGCGCCCCGCGGCTTTGCGGGGGAACCAGTGTTTGTTCCCCGTCCCGATGCTGTTGCTGAGGATGACGGCTGGCTGCTGGTTTTGATGTATGATGCGGCTAATCATCGATCGACCTTAGCGATTCTAGATGCCCACGATATCACCAAAGGGCCCGTAGCGCGACTGCATTTAAAACAGCACATTCCCTACGGTTTGCACGGAAGTTTTACACCAACTGTACTGCTTCCTATCGATTCGTAGTAACCGTGAGCGATGCAAAATAGAACTAAAAGTGCGATCGAAAAGGTTTGTAGTGAGGACTAAAATCCGCATCCGTCAGAGGACTAAAGTCCTCACTAAAAAACTTTTTTGTAAAGGATGAACTGTAGAAATGCTAACAAAAATTTTAATTGTCAAATATCCATAATTAATGCAAACTGCCAACAAAAATTATCTCAAAAAAATACTTATTTTAATTTGCAGCCTCACCATAATTATTGCAATTATCTTATCTATTTACTCTCACAGTGCTAATGCCCAAGAACCTTACAAACCAAATCCAGAAAGCACTGTAGCCTTGAAAGGCTTGGTTGAGGTCAAAATGACGGTAATTGGGGTAGATCCCGTTAAAAATGAATTAGAAACTCGCTTGCAGTTTGAACTCAAAGGTATTTACAAAAAAGGGCCGACTTACCCGGCTCAAGATTTGTTAATGACAGTTAACGGTGCCAATGTAGAGGATTCAGAAATTACCTTTAAAGAAGGCAAACCGATGATTGTTCCTGCATTAAAGTTTAACTTAGTCAAGGGCAAAATCAACAATTATCCCTTTGACACCCACATTGCTAAAGTAGCTATTTCCATCGATCCGCTGGCTTCGATTGGCAAAAAGTTTGCTCCCTTTCAACTGAATCCCGTACCGCTGGAATTTAATTTTCATGCCGATGTTCCCGGTTTCGACATCAGTTATAAGCCGATGGAAGAGAATTCGTCTATCTTTATTTATATCGATGTTTCTGCAACTCGATCGATTCCGGTGAAATTCTTTGCCTTAGTGATTATTGTGATCATGTGGGTGCTGTCAATTATGGCGCTTTTGCTAGCACTAAAAGTGATGCAATCTGGCAAGTTGCCGGAAGTGGGAATGCTGAGTT